>JARKSS010000385.1 GCA_029974175.1 Vicinamibacterales bacterium | reverse complement strand
AGGTACGCAACCTCGTCCGCGAACTGATGGCAACGCTCTTCCTGCTGGAGCGTCCCAGCTGGCTCAATCTGTTAGTCAGTTTTCAACGGAATCCGCCGCTGAGAATCTGACAAAGTAGTGCTATTGGCTGTATCTTGCTCGGAACGGCAGCGTACGGGATTTCCCGCCCTGTTCAATGCCTCCCAATCAAGGAGGAGGCGGGATCGGGAGTGCCGGACGGAGATGTTGCGGGCTTTGTCAGGCTGAATGGTCTACAAGGTCGGCTGCTGACGTACTTTGACTACGGTGAATACGCCATCTGGCATTTTCCGAAGCTGAAAGTGTCCTACGACGGCCGCAGGGAAACCGTCTACTCCCCAGAGGTCCAGCGGGCGCACGGGCGTTTCTACTTCGACAAAGACCACGCCGATTACGCTCGTGCGATCGATGCGGACTACATCTGGATTCCGCGAGCATTGCCGGTACGCGAGGCACTGCTGCGCGATGGTTGGATCCCGATCTTCCATGGACGTTCCTCGGTCCTACTCGCTCGCACGGCCGCGAGTTCGTATGTGCAACCTCCGTTTTCGTCGGCAGAACGCTGCTTCCCAGGACCTTGATGGCCATCCGACGATGGCGCCTTCTCTCGACGTTGGCGCTTATCGTTCCTCTCCGGCAGATGGTGGAGTCGTGGCGGGAAGCGATCACGACTGCCGCGCCAACTGTTGGGGGTAGCGGGTCAGGTCATCACGCCGGGCCAAGCGGCGGTGAGGACGAGGCGTGAATTGCTCATTCCGGCAATTGGTGGACGTATCGCCTCAATCACTTCTGAGCCACTGGCGAACCGAGATGGGGCCTTCCCTAGCTGTTGGACCTGGCGGGAATCGGCATTGCCCAATAGTGTCCGTGCGTCGCGCGAATACGCGACTCAGCCGCCGAGGCGGACGCATCGCGAGCGCCCGCTGAATGGCGTTCAACGGTTCGCTGGGTTGGAGTACAGACTGCTGATGTCAATCCGCAAGTACTGTCCGACAATGACGCACAGATGGCGCTGAAAGTAGTCGAGGATCTTCTGGCGCACCTGCCAAAAACGAGGCATTTTGAGATTGCTCCACTTAGGTTAAGTGCGAGGCGACACCGTCTGACGGTGGGTCAGAAGAGTCTGGCGCAATCGGCCTGACTGCCAAGCGCAACTGACCGACCTGTTTGCTGCGCCTCGCACTGTGCCGCACCCTGTTCGGGCCGGGGACGCCAGAGCGTTCGGTGGTCTTGTTCACCGCTCCGGCACTCTGACCCAGAGCCGGTACCTGAAGGTGACCGGCCGGCCGTCCTTTGTGGCCGGCCTGAATTTTCCGGCCTTGATCGCGCTGAGCGTCATCGGGTCCGTGTAGGTGGCCGGGCCCGCCACCACTTTCGCCGAGTCAACCTCTCCGGTCGGCAAGACGATCGCCTCAATCTCGGTCAGCAGCGCCCGGGGGACATTCGGCGGCCGCGAGGTGAGGAACCAGGCACGAATTGGAACCGGGGGCTGAACGCCTTCGTCATCCGCCGAGTAGATGCGGGTTGGATCCGGTTCCACCACGGGGGCTGGCGCTGCCGTACCCGTAGACCGCAAGCCGGAGTCCGCGTAGACGACCTCGTCCACTTTGGCTGAGGCCGGGACGCCCGCGGTGGCGCCGCCAGTTCGAGCCCCGCCCGGGGCAGACGAGCGCGTCGCGGATCCGCGGGATGGTGCCGGAAGATCGACGTCACCGGGTTGTCGCACGACCGCGCGCGTCCGACGTGGGGGAGGCACGTCCACTCGCTCTATTTCGGGGGCCACCGGCGTCAGCGTCGCGACGCGGGGGATGTCGAAAAGCTCCGGTGCGGAAACCGCTGGAATTGCAGTGGCAAGCGTGATGACGAGCACCACCGCCCCCAGCGCGACGAGGGCCAGCACGATGCCTGCTCCCAGAACCAGGTGCTCCGGCCGCGCCGCTTGAAGGGCGGCGCTGATGCGCTGCCAGAGCGCGCGAAGCGGCGGCACGATGATTTCGGGCGCACGGGAAGTCTGCAGGCGCTTCAGCCCATGCCGCCGGTAGCCCGCGAGTCTCTGCTGCCAGGCAAACCGCCGCGACGACTCGGACGGGAAGTCGTCGAGCGGGTCGCTCGGCGCCGACCGACGAATCGGTCGGACCTTGGGAGCCAGCACCTTCGCGCGCAGATCGTCGAGTTCGTGAGAGGGCATCGGAGGCGTTCGTCCGGAGCAGACTACACCACGGCTCACCCTATGCAAAGCAGGCTCCGCGGGCGTCCAGGGCACGACGGCGAGAGCCGCTGGAGGAAGAAGTGGCTGAGAGCCTTGGTGAGAGTCTAGAAACGGGCTGGCACGGTCGGCATTCGCCCGATTCCGTCGGCGGGATGACTTTTGTCGGCAATCACAGCGCCCGCCGCGACACCACCAGCGTCCGGTCGTCTTCCTGGACCGGCGCGAACCGCGAAACCTCGGCGAGCAGGGCCTGGACCAATTCGAGCGCCGGCCGCTCCACGCCCGACCGGAGGGCATCGGCCAACCGCTCTTCGCCGAACTCCTCGCCCGACCCGCCGCGCGCCTCGCTCAGCCCGTCCGTATAGAGACTGAGAGCGTCCCCCGGGAGGATGGAGACCGACTGGTCGCGCCAACGGGCCTCCCGGTCTATGCCGAGCATCACGCCGCCGCAGCCGAGGCGAAGGACATGGCCAGCGGCAGGGCCTGCGGGTTGCGCAGCCGCCACCAGCGGCGGGTTGTGGCCGGCGTTGGCATAGGTGAAGACGCCGGAGCCCGTGTCGAGCGTTCCGTAGAAGAACGTGACGAAGCGGTTCGACGGGATGTGGCCGCACAGTGCGCGGTTCACCTCGGCGCACACCTTCGAGGGGCGAACCCCCGGCTTTGCCGACGCGCGCACCGACGCCTGCACCGCCGCCGCGAGCAGCGCGGCAGGAATCCCCTTGCCAGCAACGTCGGCAATCATCAACGCGATGGACCGCCCGTCCAGCGGGAACACGTCGTAAAGATCGCCGCCCACGGCCGCGGCGGGCACGCACGCCGCGGCCAGGTCCCAGCCGGCAACCTGCGGCAGCGCCTCGGGCAGCAAGCCGCGCTGGATCTCGCGTGCCTCGGCCTGCTCGCGCTCGTGCAACCGCTGCTCGCGCCGCCGACGCTGCCGCTCGGCCGTCAGCTCCTGTACCACCGAGAGCACTGACGCGTTGTCCCACGGCTTCTGCACGAAGTCGCGCACGCCCTGCCGCAGCGCCTCGACCGCGGTCTCCATCGAGCCCCAGCCGGTCATCACCACCACCGGCAGCGTGCCGTCGATCTGCCGGACGCGCGAGAGCAGCTCGAGCCCCTCGCGGCCCGAGGTGGTGTCGCGCGCGTAGTTCAGGTCCATCAGCAGCAGGTCGTATTCGCGCTCGCCCAGCGCCTGGATGATGCCCGCCGGCGATCCCACGGTGTCGGTGAGAAAGCCCTCGGGCCGCAGGAGCAGCCGCAGGGCATCCAGCACATCCGGTTGATCGTCGGCAATCAGCACCCGGGGCGACTCGGGGGACTCGGCCATGCCGGGAGGGAAGTCAACGGCCGTGCCAGCGATGGCGATGACCTAAGAGTTGAAAAACGAGCGGGTTAGCGGGAGGGACTGGTGGCGGCCGGCGGCCGGCTGTCCGCTTGCGAACTGGGGGTGTGCGGAACTGGAACGGGGGGAAGGGGCGGCCTCGAAAGCTGGCGGCCGCGGGCTGGAAACGGAGGCCGAGTGCTCTGGGCGCTACGGCGCAGGCCGCCTCAGGAACGCATTGATCGCCCCCTGCCCGGCGTCGCGGAAGGCGCGCGAGACGCCGCCGACGCCAAGCTTCACGCCGCCGAAGATGCGCGACACCACCAGCGCCCCCTCGAGGTCGTGCTTGCGCAGCAGCTCGAGCAGCACACGACCCGGGTGCCCCACCTCGCCATCGTCCTTCGATTGCTCGACGAGGGTTCCCGAGGCGTCGGTCAGCCGCAACGCCCAGCAGTGATGGTTCGCCTTCCGGTAGTCGCGGCGCCGGGCCTTGAGGAGGGCTTCCATCTCGGCCACCGACGAGAGGGGCGTCAGCAGCGCGTGGAACTTCGAGCGCTCCACGGTCAGCGAGAAGGTGGATGGAGATGTGACGCGCATAAGAACGGCTGACAGCGATGGCACGCGGGCGGCCAAAAGGGCCGCCCCACGATCACGATGGCTGTGCGGCACTCTCTTCGAGCGTCTCTGCCAACGTAGACACCAGCCGCTCGGCGTCGGCGCGGGTGAAGGGCAGCGGCGGCTTGATCTTGATCACGTTGTGGTGCGGGCCGTCGGTGCTCAGCAGGATGCCGCGGTCGCGCATCCGGTTGACGACGTGGTCGGCCTGCGCCGTGGCCGGCGCCATCGTCCCGCGATCGCGCACCAGCTCGACGCCGAGGAAGAGCCCGAGGCCGCGCACGTCGCCGACGATGGGGAAGCGGGCCAGCTCGGAGAGCAGCGCCTTCAGGTGCGTGCCGACATCCAGCGCGTGCGCCTGCAGCCCCTCGTCGCGCATCACGTCGAGCACGGCAAGCCCCGCCGCGCATGCCGCCGGCGATCCACCGAACGTGTTGAAGTACTCCATCCCGTTGTGGAACGCCTCGGCAATCTCCCTGGTGGTGACGACCGCGCCCAGCGGGAAGCCGTTCCCAATCGGCTTGCCCAGCGTGACGATGTCGGGGACCACCCCCTGCGTTTCGAACGCCCAGAAGTGCGTGCCGACCCGTCCGAATCCCACCTGCACCTCGTCGGCCACGGTCACGCCGCCTGCCTCGTGCACCGCTTTGTATGCTTCCGCGAGGTAGCCGTCGGGCAGCACGACCTGGCCGGCACAGCTGAGGATCGACTCGCAGAAGAAGGCCGAGAGGCCGGAGGCGGAGGAGGCGAGGTCGGCGACAAGGTCTGAAAGGGCAGGGCTGAAGCCCCGCTCCGCCGAAGTCGAGCTGAACCGGCGCTGCACCGGCAACGGCGCCACGCGGACGTGCGGCGGGCAGCCGGCGCCGCCAGGGCCGTCGAACTTGTACGGGCTGATGTCCACGAGCGACGAGGTGTTGCCGTGGTACGCACCCTCGACGACCAGCACCCCGCGGCGGCCGGTCCTGGCGCGCGCCAAGCGCAGCGCCAGCTCGTTTGCCTCGCTGCCGCTGTTGACGATGTAGCAGACCTCGAGCGGAGAGGGGAGCAGGGCCGTCAGCCGCTCGATGTACTCCGCCAGGAGCGGGTGCAGGTAGCGCGTGTTGGTGGTCAGCACGGCAAGCTGACGCGCCACGGCCTCGACGACCCGCGGATGGCTGTGGCCGACGTGCGGCACGTTGTTGACCGCGTCGAGAAAGCGATGGCCGTCGGCGTCGAAGAGATACTGGCGGTGCCCGCGGACGATCGTGAGCGGCCGCCGGTACGACACGCTCAGGTTCGGGCCAAGGTGCCTTCGCCGGGCCCTCTCGATCGCACCCGGGTCGGGTGACGGTGGCGCCAGCAGCCTGCGCGGCACGCGAAGCACGAGGTTCGGGTCGGGGCAGAGGCTCAGCCAGACGTCGCGCTCGCTCGGCGCCGCGACGCCGGGGAACTCGCCGCTTCGTTCCAGCAGGTCAACCACGACCTGGAAGTGCAGGTGCGGCGCCCACCCGCCGTTTTCGGCCATCGTCCCGAGGCGGGCAATCTCGTCGCCCGCGTCCACCCGCTCGCCAACGCGCAGCGCCTCGAGCGATCTGGCGCTGAGATGCCCGTAAAGCGTGTAGAAGCGCGGGCCGCCCGGCGGGGTGTGCTCGAGGATGATCGTCGGGCCGTAGTCACCCTTTCCGCGGTTGTTCTGCAGGCTGTGGACGACGCCGTCGAGGGCGGCATGGACAGGCGTTCCCCCGGCGGCGAAGAGGTCCATGCCGAGGTGCACCGTCCGGTTTTCTTCCAGCCAGTTGTTCGGGTGCGTGAACAGCCCGGTGACGTAGACCAGGCGCGGCTCGTTGTACGCCCCCACGCCAAGTTCCGCGCCCGCCTCCTCGAGACGCCGCGCGACATGCGCCGACAGCGCCTCGCCCGTGAGCGCCGTCTCCAGGCGCGGCAGGTCAACGCTGCCAACCGAAAGATCGATCCGGACGACGCCGGGGCCGTTGACGTCCACCGGCAGCACCGGGTGACACCGTTCCTGGTTCGCGGCCAGCCATTCGCGGACGGCAGGAGCGGCCGGACAGGGCTCGAGGCCGCAGGCGTGGCGGAAGACGTAGTGGGCCCAGGCGGGGGCCACCGTGTCGAGCTTCTCGAGGGCCGCCCACACCTGCCGCTGGCTGATTTGCAGGTACTCGTTGCCGGGTGCCGCCGCCACCTGGCGCGCGGCCATCGCCACGCTGATCGCCAGGCGCGCGCGGATCAGATCGAAGAGGATCGCAATCTCCTGCTCCTCGAGCGGGTGGACCTCGTGGTACCCACGCACCACGGCCGCCGCCGCGGCAACCGGGTCTGGCTTCTCGAGAAGGGCATACGCGGCCGCGACGGCAAGGTCGCCGACGGTAATCGAGTGCACCATGTCGCCGAAATCGACGACCGTGACCGGGGTCACCTCTTGCACGCCGCTCTTCTGCACTCCCTGGCCGCGGACGAGAACGTTGTAGTCGTTCCAGTCGCCGTGGATGACCTGGCGGCGAAGAGAAGGGAGGGTGGGGGAGACGTGGGTGCGGAAATGGGAGAGGAGGCGGGAGAGGAGGGTGAGTTGTGTCGTGCTGAAGGTGCAGGGGGTGCTGGTGCCGGAGGTGCCGGAGGTGCTGGGGGTGCTGGTGCCGGGGGTGCTGGTGGCGGAGGTGCCAAGGGTGCTGGCGGGGCTCGGGGCGCCTTCCAGGAGGGGTGCGACGGTCTCGAGCGTGCGCGTGAGGTCCCAGGAGAACGGCCGGTGCATCGCGGGGTGCTCGAAGCCCTCGAACGCCCGGTCCATCTCGCCCACCGCGTGCCCGAGGTTGACGAGCAGCGCCTCTGAGTGCGGCCTCACCAGCGCCAGCGGAACGCCCGGCACCCAGGTGAGCAGCCGGACGAAATAGCGGTGCGGCTTGCCGTCGGCGCCCCGGCCCTCGGCCGACCCGATGGCCTCGCCCGACCGCGTCGGCACCACGCTCGCGAGGCGCAGACGCGGCGCCCGCCGGGCGACGTACGCCATGGCCTGGTTCTCGAAGTCCAGCACGTCGAGCCGCTCGGCCGCGTTGGCCATCTTCAGCACGAGCAGCTCGCCGGTGTGCGTCGTCAGCTTGAAGTTCTGATCGCGCTCGCTCGGCAGCGCCTCGGCCGTGCCCTCGAGGCCGTAGAGCGTACGCGCAACCTCCACCGCCTCCGGCGCGGTGAAACGAGGGGCGTGTTGAACGGTCACTGGGTGGGACATGGGTCCTGAGGTGGGGGCCAGGGACGGGAGGCAAGGGGCCGGGGGCGGTTCAGCCTTCGCGCTTCGGCGCGGCAAGCATGTTACCATCCCCTTTCGAATTCGGGGCACGACGCCAGCCTTCTTCTGCGCATCGAAATGAAGCCAGTCGGACGCCTGCTGTTGACCGGGGGGGGGACCGCCGGGCACGTCAACCCGGCTCTCGCCATCGGGCGCGCGCTCGAGGGCCCCTCGACCTCGATCCTCTACGTGGGCGTGAAGGGTCGCGCAGAGGCGGCCATCGTGCCGCGCGAGGGGCTGCCCATCCGTTTCGTGCGCTCGTCCGGCTTTCCCGGAAGCCGGCCCTCGCCCGCGCTGGCCCGGTTCCTCTTCGACGTCGGCATCGGCACGCTGCAGGCGGCGCGCATCCTGCTCACCTTCCGACCCGACACCATCGTGGGAACCGGCGGCTACGCCTCGGCCCCGGTGATGTTCGCCGCGGCCGCGCTGCGCCGGCTGCGTCTCAGCCGGGCCCGCATCTTCGTCCACGAGCAGAACGCCGCGCCCGGGAAACTCAACCAGATCGTGGGACGCCTGGCCGACCGCGTCTTCGTCACGTTCCCCGAAACGCTGTCGGCGTTCCCGGAGAACGGCGTGGTGTCGGGCTATCCCCTCCGCCGCCGCATCGCGACCGTGAGCCGCGAGGCCGCACGGGCGGCGCTCGACTTCGAGGTGCCGCCGGGCCGCAAGGTGGTGTTCGCCTTCGGAGGATCGCAGGGCGCCCGCACGATCAACCGCGCCATCGTGGACGCGCTCGGCGACCTGCTGCCGCACCGCGATCGCCTGTTCATCATCCACGGGACGGGGCTCGAACGCCCGGGCTACCGCGGCGCCGACGACGTGACGCAGCGCCTCGAGGCGACGTACTCCGAGGAAGAGCGGCGCGCCATCGCCGGCTTCTACGTCAACCGGCCTTACTTCTACCAGATCGAGAACATCTACGCCCTCGCCGACCTGGTGGTCTCGCGGGCGGGCGCCGGCAGCCTCTACGAGATTGCCTCACTGGGCCTCCCCGCCATCGTCATTCCCAAGGCGAACCTGCCGGGCGATCACCAGGTGATGAACGCCCGGGCCATGGCTCGAGGCGGTGGGGCGCGGGTGATCTACGAGGAGACGGTCGCCACGGGCGGCGAGATCGTCGAGCGGGTGGACGGACGCCTGCTCGCGCGTACGATCGTGGACTTGATCGAGCACGACGAGGAGCGGGTCGAGCTCGGCAGACGAGGACGCGCGTTCCTGAAGGGGGATGCGCTGAGGGTGATCACGGGGACAATCGGGAGTCAGGATTCAGGATTCGGGAGTCAGGAGTCGGGGGTCGGGGGTCGGGAGTCGGGGAGCGCGGCGCA
The DNA here is from genome assembly GCA_029974175.1 of Vicinamibacterales bacterium. Lineage (GTDB taxonomy): Bacteria > Acidobacteriota > Vicinamibacteria > Vicinamibacterales > Fen-181 > JARKSS01. The sequence goes on along the minus strand of JARKSS010000385.1, from coordinate 1,643 downwards.
GGGAGGAGTGGGGGATCAGAACGGCCCGGTGCCGATCTCGCCCGAGGCCGCAACGCCGCCGATCAGCGACCGGGCGCTGGTGGCAGGGCTCGAGCGGGCGCTCGCGCATTGGGGACGCCGCTACTGCCCCGAGCACGTGATCCCCTCGGCAGACGACCGCGCCTACTTCGTCAGCCGGGCGACGTCGCTGCTGGCCAGCCCCGCCTGGGAGCAGCGCAACCTCGGCGTCAAGCTGCTCGGCCTGCTGCACGCGCGCGAGCGGCTCCCCCTGCTGCTCGCAATCCTGGCCGACCGGCGGCCCGCCCCGCTGCTGCAGCGCCTGGCCGGCGGCGACTACCTGCAGGTGGGGTTCGTCCGCCGCAACGTCCTGATTGCCTTCGCCCGCATCGGCCTGGTGACGCCCGAGGTCGAAGCCGCCATCGTCGCGGCCTTTCACGATCCCTATTACGAGGCGCGCGCCGAGGCGGCACGGGCGGCGCAGGCGCTCGCGCCGAAGCTGATCGATCGTGCGGCCGTCGTGCGCGGGCTGCGCGAACTCCTTCACGACCGGTGGATCGAGGTGGCCGAGGCTGCTGCCGAAGCGCTCGGGCACGTGGGAGGCCGCGAGGACGGCCTGCCGGCGCTGCTCGAGTTGAGCGACGAGCGGTTCTGGAAGGTTCGCGCCGGCGCGCTGCGGGGTCTGCTTGCCCTCGTGGAGCGCGGCGAAGGGGGCGATCCGAAGGCGATGCTCGACGCGCTGGACCGCTTCGTCCTGAGCTCGACCGACTTCAAGCCCGAGTTCCAGATCAAGCGGCTGTACGCCCGGCTGCGCGAGGCGGTGGTCAGCCGCGAAGAGGAGACACGGTGATCTACCTGCTCGGCGCGCTGATCGACTCGCGCGAGGGCGTGCTGGTGCTGCTCCGGCTGTCGGAATACCTGACGGTGCGCGCGATCGGCGCGGCGTTGACGGCGATCGTGCTGACGCTCGCGATCACGCCGCGCTTCATCTGGTGCCTGCACCACCGCGGCCTGGTCGATCAGCTGCGGCAGACGGGCGTCCCGTCGGCCTTCGACAAGGCCGGGACGCCGGTGATGGGCGGCGCGGTGATGGTGGGTTGCATCGTCGCCGCCACGCTCCTGTGGTGCAACCTCGGCAACCCCTTCGTCCTCACCGTGCTGGCCGGCCTGCTGTGGTTCGGCGCCATCGGCCTGGCCGACGATGTGGCGAAATGGCGCGCGCGGTCGGGCAACCGGGGCATGAGCGAGGCGCGAAAGCTCGTGCTGCAGGGGCTGTTCGCCGCCGGCCTCGTCGGGCTGCTCGCCAGCCCCTGGACGCCGCTGCCGGCCCGCGAGGCGGCACACCTCTATATCCCGTTCGTCAAGACGCCGATCGCCGACTCGTTCGCCATCTACCTTCCGCTCGTCTTCATCTTCGTGATGCTCGTCGGCAACGCGGTCAACATCACCGACGGCCTCGACGGCCTGGCCATCGTCCCCTCGATCTTCGTCGTCGGCGTGCTCGGGTTCTTCGCCTACATCCTGGGGAACGCGATCTGGTCGCGGTATCTGTTCTACCCGCTGCTGCCGGGCGCCGGCGAGCTGATCGTCTTCTGCGCCGCCTTCGCCGGGGCGGGGCTGGGGTTCCTCTGGTACAACGCCTACCC
>JARKSS010000374.1 GCA_029974175.1 Vicinamibacterales bacterium | reverse complement strand
CGCCGGGGCGCGCGAGAAGGTCGAGCGCTATCACGCCGCGCTTCTCGCCGAGCTGGCCGACCGGTTCGACGTGGATCGCGGCGAGGGCGAGAGCCAGCTGTCGGTGGGCATGCGAATCGCCTCGCTGCTCGGCGCGCTCGCTCTCAGCGCCGGCCTCGTCCTGTTCTTCTACCGGGTGTGGGGCCTGCTCGGCACGCCTGCCCAGGTGGCCGTTCTTGCCAGCGTTCCGCTGCTCGCGCTGGTGGCGGTGGAGGTGGCCGCCCGCCGCGAGCGGACGCTGTACGTCGCCTCGGTCCTCGCGCTCCTGGCCGGTGCCGCTTTCGTGCTCGACCTCTCGGCTCTCGGGGCGATCTTCAACATGACGCCGTCGCCCTGGGTCCTGCTGCCCTGGGCGGCGTTCGCGCTGGCGCTCGCATACACGTACGGCCTGCGGCTGATGCTCGCGGCGGGACTGCTGCTCGCCCTGGGCCTGGCCAACGCACTCGTTGCCCATGCCGCCGGGATCGCGTGGGCGGCGTCACTGGGACGGCCGGAGCCGTTCGTGGTTTTCGGTGCCGGGGTGTTTGCCGGGTCGTTTACCGCGTTGGCCGGCCGCCGCGAGGGGTTCGCCGAGACCTGGCGGCTCGTTGGTGCTGTGGCGGTCCTGCTGCCGATCCTCCTCCTCTCCGTCTGGACGACGGTCTTCAGCTATCACCTGCTGCCCGAGACCGTGCTCCGGCTCCTCTACGACACGGCGGGCTTCGTGTTGCCGATTGCTGCCATCTGGGCCGGCATCAGGCGCGGCTGGCCCTGGGTCGTCAGGTTTTCCACGGCGTTCCTGGTCGTGTTCACCTACGCGAAGTGCTTCGACTGGTGGTGGACGCTGCTGCCCCGCTACCTGTTCTTTCTGGTGCTCGGGGCGCTGGCGGTCGGTGCCATCGTCCTGATGGGGCGCCTGCGGCGCCGGATGAAGGCGGTGTGAGATGACGCGGGGCTGGTGGATCGCGGCCGCGATCGTGGCGGCGGCCAATGCTGCCGCCGTGGGCGGGGCGGCCTGGAACCGGCAGGGAGAGCCGGAGGCCGTGCTGGAGCTGACCGAGCGCGAGCTCGAGCTGCCCCCGGCGGCGACCGAGAATACGGCGCTCGCGCTGAGGCTGCGGTGGACCGATCCGGCCAACGAACGCCCGTCTTCAGTGGAACAGCCGTCACCGCCTGGCGCCGGCGCGTCGGCACCTGCGCCGGTCCCGCCGGCTCCCGTCACCGCCGTTCCTGCCTCAATTTGGTTCGACCGCGCGAAGCTCGAGGGGGTGGGCTTCGACTGCAGCCTGCCGCTCGAGCAGGCGAACGTGGCCCGGTACCGGGCGATGGCGCCAAGGCGCACGTACGCGGTGCTGGAATACGAGGGCGAGGCGTGGCGCTCTCTCGAGCGTGTGTGGGAGGCGAGCGGCCGCCAATTCGACCGGGCATCCCGACTCGTCGTGGTGGATGCGGGGCCCGATCCGAAGGTGCTGCGTGCACGGTGGCCAGACCGCCGGCGAGCGGTCGTCGTGCCGGCGACCGCCGCGCTGATCGTCGAAGGCGGGCAGGATGGCCGATACACCCTGCACGGCCGGGTGATCGAGGTCTTCCCGTCGCAGCTGAACGTGCCGCGCCCCCTGAACCGGATGCTCGCGCCGCTCCAGCACCGGACGAGCGATCCTGACCGGGCGCGTTACCGGGTGAAGGTGATCTGGGGGCGGAGCGCCCCCCGGATCGCCGAGGTGCAGCAGTAGCTTCCTCGTCTGCCCCCGTTCTCCGCGTTCCGCCTCCCGTCCATCACGGCGCGAACTCGTAGCAGCCCGGCGCGACCAGCAGCCGACCCGTGCGCGAGAAGAACAGGCTGGCGGGCGAGAGCGCGCCGGCGGCTTCGAAGCGGACGACGCGCACCTTCTCGCCGTCGGCGTCGTACACGTAGGTGACCGGCGCTCCCACCAGCGAGACCCACAGCTGTCCTTGCCTGTCCACCCCTGCCGTCCGCACGACCGGCGGGATGACGGGGATCAGCCTCTCGTCCTTCGTGCGGCGCCGCCGCCACTCGGTGGGCAGCGACGAGACGATTGCGTCGAGCTCGGGACCTTCGATGTGTCGCTCGAAAACGAGTCTCCCGGTCCCGTCGTACTTTCGCCACGCCGGCACGCCGGCCAGGAAGACGAAGTAGATGCCTTCCGGGGCGGGGAGCGGCATCCCGCTGTTCAAGCCGAGGTGCACGTCCCGGTCGGCCTCCTGGCCCGTCTTCCTGAGATCGCCGAAGGTCCGGATGACGTCACCTGAAGGCGAGTACTCCGCGATCAGCGCGCCGGTCTCGGGCTGGCTGAGGAGCAGGCGCCGCCCGTCGTAGTGCAGCGTTCCCACGCCGTTCAGGACGACCCCATCCAGCGTGACCAGTTCGTCCGCACGGCCCGGCAAGGTGAAGCCGCTCAAGGGCGAGCCGCCCGGTGCAAACACCTGGATGCGCTCGGCAGCTCCCGGCCGATCGGCCATGGCGAAGGTCCCGTTGCCCGCGAGGCTGAACGCGGTGGGTTGGAGGATGCGCCCCGTCTCGGCGCCGATCTGCACGATCTTCCAGGCCGAGGTCAGGGCCCGGTCGATGCCGTAGACAGCATGGCCCGCGCGGTCGAACACGAAGTACTGCCCGGACGCCGCCTGCGCGAAGGCGGCCGGCTCGCGGAAGGCGCCGACGAGTTCCGCCGGCACCGCGGCGACCGAGCGGAGCACCTGGATGCGTCTCCGGGGGGTGGAGGGCGGAACCGCCGTGCGCCCCTGGCGGGACACCGCGGGCGCGAACGCGGTGAGGGCGGGCGCGCAGCACGTGGTGAGAAAAGACCTGCGGTTCACGGCATCACCGACGCTACCGCCGCCCTCGAACCCGCGTCAAGCGTGCCGCTGGACAGGCCCTTGCGCCTGTTTCCTACATCCCGCGTGTCCCCGGTGGACGTCCGGGGACGCGGAAGAAGAGAAGGGCCTCACGACCCGACCGTGGCCGTGAGGCCCTGCGACCTTGCGCCAATACCCGGAGCCTAGAACCGGAAGCCGAACGCCATCTGGAACCGCCGCGCTCCGGGGTAGTGCGTGACCGCGGTTCCCTTGCCGTAGTTCGAGCCGAGCTTGTACCCGGTGGGCAGCCCCATCTCGTCCTTGGGGCTGGCGTTGTCAACCGAGATCGCCGTGTTCCAGCGGTAGAGCGGCAGGCTGTTGGCCACGTTGTAGAGCTCCATCTTCAGCCACGGCCGAAGCGTGCCCCAGATCGGGATCTGGTAGTGGAGCGCCAGGTCGAACAGGCTGGTGGACTTGAAGCTCTGCGACCCCCGCATGCCGAAGTACAGCGTCTGCGAGTTGGGGAGTTCCGGGTACGCCGCCCCGCGCTCCTTCTGGATGGCGGAGAGCGGCACGTTTGACGCCGACAGGCTGTAGTAGGTCGGCGAATCGTGCCGGAACATCAGCGACGTGTCGAGATCGCCCAGGCGCCCGAGGCCGAGGCTGT
>JARKSS010000354.1 GCA_029974175.1 Vicinamibacterales bacterium | reverse complement strand
GCCGGCGCCGCCGTCGCGCAGCGGAAAGTCCCCAACCGCCGTGCGCGCCAAGCCCTGCCGCGCCTCGCCTTCCACAAAAAAAGCCGGCCCGCAGGCCAGGGCCGCCGCGACGCAAAGCGGCGCGCCGTACACGGCGCTGGGCGGTCCGCACTGCGCGATCCGCCCGCCGTCGAGAATGGCGAGGCGGTCGCAAATCGACGCCAGCAGCGGGCCGTCGTGGCTGACCAGAATCGCCGTCGCTCCCTCGGCCGCCAGCCATTCGCGCGTGCGCGTGGCCATCGCCTCGCGTAGCGGCGCGTCGAGATGCGCGAAAGGCTCGTCGAGCAGCAGCAATTTCGCCCGGCAAGCCAGCGCGCGCGCGAGGGCCAGGCGCTGCCGTTCGCCGCCCGACATTTGGCCCGGAGCGCGTCCGGCCAGTTCGCCGATCTCCACCAGGTTCAGCAGCCGGACGGCCTCGGCCTCGCGCTCGCCCCGGTTGCGAAAACGCCTGCGCAAAACCAAATCCAGATGCTCGAAGGCCGTCAGGTGCGGCCAAAGCCCCAGCGTCTGAAACACCATCGCCACGCCGCGCCGCTCGGGCGCCAGCCAGCGGCTGGCGGAGGCGGCGATCTGCCCGCCAAGATGCGCCTCGCCCGAATCCGCCTTCTCCAATCCGGCGACAATCCGCAGCAATGTCGTTTTGCCCGCGCCCGACCGTCCGGCGATTCCGAACAGCTCTCCCTGTTCGACTTGCAGCGCCGCGCCTCGCAGCACGTCGCGCCCGTCGTATCGTTTGGCGCAATCGCGCAATTCGCATACAATCATCGCGATCTCCGCGCGCCGATGCGAGCCGTTGCGGCTGCCGCCAGAAGAGCGAACAGCGCCAGCATCGCCAGCGAATAGAGCCAGCTCAGCGCCGCGACCTGGCCTTCCGGCGCAATGTGAATCAAACTGTGCAGCCGGTACGACAGCAGCTGCCGGATGGAGGGCTCGTCGTCCACGAGGAGAATCTTCGGAGCGGATGCGGCTGTATCGAGCATCGGCGTTGGTCAGCAGACAGCGGACCGCGGGTCCCTGTAGCTCTTTATCGGCATGAGGAGCCTCCTCAATCGCCCTCGACCTCGCTGTATCCGTGCGCTCTTCCGCCGTCCGCCGTCAGCTGCCGGCTGTCAGCGGCGTGCTGCTGCTTGCCCGAGCCGGCAACCTGACCGTGAACACCGTGCCCACCTCTCCCGAGGTGACCTGGATCTCTCCTCCGTACTCGGACACGATGCGATGGACGATGGCCAGGCCGAGGCCCGAGCCACGGGCGAAGGTGCCGTGGAACGGCTGAAAGATGCGATCCAGCTGCTCGGGCGGGATCCCCACGCCCTCGTCGGCAACCTCGAGCACCGCGCCGCCGCCGGCCGCGCCGCGGGCCGTGAGAACCAGGCGGCCACCCGAGGGCATCGCCCGCAGGCCGTTGGTGGAGAGGTTCCAGAGGACCTGGCGCACCTGCCCCTCGTCGGCCTCGTACCAGACCGGGTCGGGCGGCAGGTCGGTCACCACCTCATGGCCGGGACCGGTCTCGCCGCCGTTGCGCAGCAGCCGGGCCGTCTCGGTCACGGCGGTTCGCAGGTCGAGCCGCTTGGTTGACGTTGGCTGCGGCCGGGCGTACGACAGGAAGCCGCGGATGGTTTCGTTGAGGCGCCGCGATTCGCGGAGCACGATCTCCAGCAGGTCAGCCTGCTCGGGGCTGAGCGGCAGTTCCTCGCGGAGCACCTGGACCGATCCGGCCATCGAGGCAAGCGGGTTGCGGATCTCGTGCGCCATGCCGGCCGCCATCTCGCCGACGGCGGCCAGCCGCTGCTTCAGGCGGGCGTCGCGCTCGAGCCGCTTCATCTCGGTCACGTCCTGGAAGGTGATGAGGAAGCCGGCCCTGCCGTCGGGCGCCAGGAGGTGCGCGGCCGCCATGCCGATCTCGATCTCGGCGCCGTCGGCGCGGTGGTAGAAGAATTCGGCGCGCCGGCTCCGCCGGCCGCCCAGGTCTCCGGCAATCTCGCGCCTCACCTCCTCGGGCAGCTGCAGCGCCTCGCCGATGTCCCGCTCGATGAGGCGGTGGGACGGCACGCCGAGGATCTCCTCGGCGGCGCGGTTGAGGCTCAGCACCCGGCCGCTGACGTCGGTAGTGACCAGGCCGCTGGTCAGCGAATCGATGACGTCCTGGTTGAAGGCCTGGAGGTCCTCGATCGTCTTCGAGGCCCGCTCGAGCCGCGCCCCGGTGCGGCGCAAGTTCTCGGCCAGCGACCGCGCCAGTGCGGCGACCGCGAGGAACGCGAAGACATTGACCGCGATCGCGTAGAAGGCGGCGCGGGGCGGCGGCAGGATCAGCGGTTCGGCCGACAGCCACACCCCCGGCCACAGCCCCTGGTACTGAAGGACTCCCACGCCCGCGTAGAGGACCGACGAGAGCACCGCCACCGCCAGCGCCCCCCGGCCGCGCTGGAGCGAGGCCGCCGCGATGATGAGCAGCACGTACAGCAGCGAGAAGTAGCTGGTGACCCCGCCGGTCACCGCGATCAGGGCCGTGACGACCGCCGCGTCGATCGCCAGCTGGACGTCCACCAGCCACGGCTTCCGCTCGGCCACGCGGATGGTCAGGGCGTAGACGGCGGTGAGCGCGTAGGTGAGGCCGACCAGCGTGGAAAACGGCCCGATCGGCAGGCGGCCCGGGGCGTTGATCTCGACGAGGAGCCCCGAGCCGAGCAGGACCGTGACGGCGATCGCCCGGCCGGCGATCAGCCACGCCAGGCGCCGGCGGCGATCGGAGGGTGGCATAGGCAGCACATTCACCGCAGAGGCGCCGAGAACGCGGAGACACACGCAGAGGCTTCAGATCATTCCCAGGAGGCCCTCTGCGCCCCTGCACCTCTGCGGCCTGCCGCGCCGCAGCGAGGAGGCAGGTTGAAACGAAGGCACAGAGATCGCCCGCGGGGCGTGCCGGTCGCGGCACTCTCGGCACCGCCCCTGCCGGCACCCATCAGCACTGGCACCGCCTGCACCTGCTGCACGTCCGCTGTCCGCCGTCTGCTGTCGGCTTCCTTCTACGTGAGCTTCGAAATCATGCTGAAGATCGGCATGTACATCGCGATGACGATGCCGCCGACAATCACGCCCAGGATGGCGATCATGATCGGCTCCATCAGCGTCAGGAGGCCGGCCACGGCGGTGTCCACCTCCTCCTCGTAGAAGTCGGCAATCTTGCCGAGCATCGTGTCGAGCGCGCCGGTTGCCTCGCCGACGCCGATCATCTGTGTCACCATCGGCGGGAAGACGCCGGTCTCCTTGAGCGGCCCCGACACCGTCTCGCCGCGCTCGATGCTCTTGCGCGTCGCCATCACGGCGTCCTCGACGATGGCGTTGCCGGCGGTGCGGGCCGTGATCTCGAGCCCGTCGAGGATCGGCACGCCCGAGCTGATGAGCGTCGAGAGCGTCCGGCAGAACCGCGCGACGGCGATCTTGCGCAGGATCAGGCCCAGCACCGGGAGCCGCAGCAGCATCCGGTCCACCACGTGACGGCCGTTGTTGGTGGCGTAGTACTGGCGGAAGGCGAAGGCTGCGGCCACCAGCGCGATGACGATCAGCGGCATGAACTTGACGAGCGCGTTGCTCATCCAGATGACGACGCGGGTCGGCAGCGGCAGCTCTGCGCCCAGGCCGGCGAACATGGCGGCGAAGGTCGGGATGACCTTCCACAGGATGACGGCCACCACGCCGGCCGAGATCACGAGCACGGCGATCGGGTAGATCATGGCCGACTTGACCTGCCCGACCAGCTTGACGTTCTTCTCGATGTAGACCGCCAGCCGCTTCAGGATGGTGTCGAGGATGCCCCCCGCCTCGCCCGCGGCGATCATGTTCGTGTAGAGGGCGTCGAAGGTCTTGGGGTGCTTGCGCATCGCGTCGGCCAGCGACGCGCCTCCCTCGACGTCGGTCCGCGTGTCGGCGATGACCGCGGCGAACCCCTTGTCCTCTTCCTGCCCGCCGAGGATGTCGAGGCACTGCACCAGCGGCAGCCCCGCGTCGATCATCACCGAGAACTGCCGGGTGAAGACGGCCAGGTTCTTCGCCTTGACGCGCCTCCCCTTGCCCGCGCGCTTCGTCTCGGCCTTCGCCTTGACGGGCGTGATCCGCGTCACCTGGATCTGCTCGCGCCGGAGCGCGGCCGTGGCGGCCTCGAGGCTGTCAGCCACGCGCTCGCCGCTGATCACTTCGCCGCTCCGGGTCCTGCCGCTGAATGCGAAGGTAGCCATGGGTCGTGCCTCCTACCGGCGCACGGGGCCCGCGGGGGGCGCCATGCGCCCCAGCCCCGCGCCGGCCACCACGCCGACGCCGCGGTTGATCATGTCGGTCAGCTCGTCCTTGTGCGAGGACGCTGCGAGGGCCGTCTCGAGGGTGATCTGGCGATTCAGGTAGAGCGTCGCGAGCGACTGGTTGAAGGTCTGCATCCCGACCTTCTCCTGCCCCGACTGCATCGAGGAGTAGATCTGGTGGATCTTGTCCTCGCGGATCAGGTTCCTGATCGCCGGGGTCGGCACCAGGATCTCCAGCGCCACCACCCGCCCCCCGCCCCGCGCCTTCGGCAGCAGCGCCTGGCAGACGATCCCCTCGAGCACCAGCGAGAGCTGCGTCCGCACCTGTCCCTGCTGGTGGGCCGGGAAGATGTCGATGATGCGGTTGATCGTCTGCGACGCCGAGTTGGTGTGGAGCGTGGCCAGCGTGAGGTGGCCGGTCTCGGCGATCCGCAGCGCCGCCTCCACCGTCTCGAGGTCGCGCATCTCGCCGATCAGGACGATGTCGGGGTCCTCGCGGAGGGCGGCCCGCAGCGCCGGGCCGAACCCCTGGGTGTCGCTGTGCACCTCGCGCTGGTTCACCAGGCAGCCCTTGTGCGGGTGGATGTACTCGATCGGGTCTTCGATCGTGAGGATATGGTCGTTCCGCTCGGTGTTGATCTTGTCGATCATCGCCGCCAGCGTCGTGGACTTGCCGCTGCCGGTCGGGCCGGTCACCAGCACCAGCCCGCGCGGCTTCTCGGCGAGCTTCTGGATGATCGGCGGCAGCCCCAGCTCCTGGAACCCCCGGATCCGCTCGGGGATCAGGCGGTAGACCGCCCCGACCGCGCCGCGCTGGTTGAAGACGTTGCAGCGGAAGCGGGCGATCCCCCGGATGCCGAACGAGAAGTCGAGCTCCATCGTCTCCTCGAAGCGCTTCTTCTGGGCATCCGTGAGCACGCTGTAGGCCAGCTGCTTGGTGTCGGCAGCGGTGAGGTCGGGCAGCGGCAGGCGCTGCAGCTTCCCGTTCACGCGCACCTGGGGGGGCGAGTTGGTCGTGATGTGGAGGTCCGACCCCTCCATCTCGACGGTGGTTTTCAGCAGTTCCGGAAGGGTAGCCATAGGGTCAGTCCCCGTTCCACGTCACAATCCCAATCCCCAAATCCGATCCCACGTCTTCGAATCCCGAACCCTCAGTGAATCGTCTCCCGCAGGACCTCCTCGATCGTGGTGAGGCCATCCTTGATCTTGCGCAGGCCGCTCTGGCGCAGGGTGATCATCCCCAGCTCGATGGCGCGGCGCCGCAGCTCCAGGCCCGAGGCGCCGACCAGCACCAGCTCCTTGATCTCGTCGGTGATCGGCATCACCTCGTAGAGGCCGATGCGCCCCTTGTAGCCGGTGTGGTTGCACGCCTCGCACCCCGCTCCCTTCATCGGCGTCACCGCCTTGGCGTCCTCGGGGGAATAGCCGACCTTGATCAGCGCGGCGGGTGGCACCGCCACCGGCTGCGCGCAGTTCCGGCAGACCCGGCGCACCAGGCGCTGGGCGCAGATCAGGTTCACGGAGCTGGCGACCAGGAACGGCTCGATGCCCATGTTCATCAGCCGGCTGATGGTGCTCGGGGCGTCGTTGGTGTGAAGCGTCGACAGGACGAGGTGGCCGGTGAGGGCGGCCTTCACCGCGATCTCGGCGGTCTCGAAGTCGCGGATCTCGCCGACCAGGATGATGTTCGGGTCCTGCCGGAGGAACGCGCGGAGGGCGGCGGCGAAGTTCAGGCCGATCGACTCCTTGATCTGGACCTGGTTGATCCCGGCGAGGTTGAACTCGACCGGGTCCTCCGCGGTCATGATGTTCGTCTCGGGGGTGTTCAGCTTGGAGATCGACGAGTAGAGGGTGTTGGTCTTGCCGCTGCCGGTCGGCCCGGTCACCAGCACCATGCCCCACGGGCGCGCGATCGCCTCCTCGAACTGCGCGAGCGACTCGGGCTCGAAGCCGAGCTTCGTCATGTCGAGCATCAGCTTGTCGCGGTCGAGCAGGCGGAGGACGATCTTTTCCCCGAAGAGAGTCGGGAGGCACGAGACGCGGAAGTCGATCTCCTTCCCGCGGCCCTGGTCGTTGAAGCGGATCTTGATCCGGCCGTCCTGCGGCAGGCGCTTCTCGGCGATGTCGAGCTTCGCCATGATCTTCACGCGCGAGGCGATCGGATCGCGGAACTTCAGCGGCGGCGTCATCATGTTGTAGAGCACGCCGTCGATGCGGAACCGGATGCGGAACTCCTTCTCGTACGGCTCGATGTGGATGTCGCTCGCCCCCTTCGAGATTGCCGACATCAGCATCACGTTGACGAGCCGGACGACGGGCGCCTCCTCGCCCTGGCGCGCCAGCGCCTCGACGCTGATCTCCTCCAGCTCCTCGAGCACCTCCACCTCGGAGGCGTCCACCTGGGGCAGGTCCTGCAGCGCCTGCGCCGCGAACTCGAGGGCGCTCGGCTGGGCGTTCCCGTTCGACTTGGCCGGGAGCGAGTAGTAGCGCGCGATCGCCTCGACCACCGCGGTCTCGGACGCGACGACCGGCTCGACGTTGTACCCCGTCATGAACTTGATGTCGTCCATGGCGAAGACGTTGGTCGGGTCCGTCATCGCGATCGTCAGCGTCGCGCCCGATCGGCTGAGAGGGAGGACCTGGTATTTCTGCGCGGTCTCGGCGGGAACCAGCTTGATGACCGCCGGATCGACCTCGAAGGACGACAGGTCGATCGAGGGCACATTGTACTGGCGGCTCAGGAGGCTGATGATCTCGTCGTCGGTGACGTACCCCAGCTTCACGAGGTTCACCCCGAGCTTGCCCCCGTTCGCCTTCTGGTAGTTCAAGGCCTCCTG
>JARKSS010000348.1 GCA_029974175.1 Vicinamibacterales bacterium | reverse complement strand
CTCGCAGAACGAGCAGGACAGCCGCTGCTACGCCGAGTTCGCGCGCATCGTCTGCCTCGAGCCGGCCACCCAGCAGGAAGCCTACGAGATGACCCGCGAGGCGTTCGACCTCTCCGAGCGCTTCCACATCCCCGTGCTGCTGCGGCTGGTGACCCGGCTGGCCCACAGCCGGGCTGTCGTCCGGGTGCGCGACCCGCGGCCCGAGAACGAGCTGCGCAAGACGGACAGGCCGACCTCCTGGATCCTGCTGCCCGCCAACGCACGCCAGCAGTGGCGGGCGCTGCTCGCCCGGCAGCGCGAGTTCGTCGAGTGGTCGAACGGCGCCCGGTGGAACCACCTCGAGCTGAACCCGTCGCGGCGCGATCTCGGGGTGATCACCGCCGGCATTGCCCGCAACTACTACCTCGAAAACCTGACCGACCTCGGCTGGCACCCCTCGCACCTGCACGTCGGCGCCTACCCCGCGCCGGTGGCGCTGGTTCGGCAGCTGGCGGCACACGTCGAGCGGCTGCTCGTGCTCGAGGAGGGATACCCGTTTCTCGAGCGCCAGCTGCGAGGCCTGCTGCCGCCGGCCCTGCCGATCGGCGGCAGGGAGTCGGGCGAGCTGCCGCCCGACGGCGAGCTGACCCCCGACCTGGTGCGAACCGCCCTGGGCCTGCCCGACCGCCCGTCGCTTGCCGTCGACGTGGGACCGCTGCCCAACCGTCCGCCTCAGCTGTGCGCCGGCTGCCCCCACGGCGACTCGTTCGACGCCATCAAGAAGGCGGTGGCCGAGTTCACCGGCGAGTCCCCGGCGATCACCTCCGACATCGGCTGCTACACGTTGGGCGCGCTGCCGCCCTACAACGCCGTGGAGTCGTGCGTCTGCATGGGGGCCTCGGTCGGGATGGCGAAGGGCGCCTCGGAGGCCGGCCTGAAGCCCGCGGTCGCGCTGATCGGCGACAGCACGTTCCTCCACTCCGGTATCACACCCCTGATGGACGCGGTCAGGGCCAACACCGACATGACGCTCATCATCCTCGACAACGAGACGACGGCCATGACGGGACGACAGCCGACCATCCTGCCGTCCTCCAGGCTGGAGCCGCTCGTCCTCGGCCTCGGCGTGGACCCGGCGCACGTCCACGTGCTCGAGGCGCACCACCGCCACGCCGAGCGGAACCGCGAGATCATCCGCCGCGAGCTGGTGCACCCCGGCCTGTCGGTGATCATCGCGGTCCGCGAGTGCATCGAAACGCTCAAGACGAAGAGGAGGCGCCAGCCCCTACCCTAGCCCCTAGTGAGACACCATGAAATACGACATCATCTTGGCGGGCGTCGGCGGACAGGGCGTCCTGGCCGTGGGCGCTATCATCGCCTCGAGCGCCATGAAGGAAGGCCTCGCGGTGAAGCAGTCAGAGGTGCACGGCATGTCGCAGCGCGGCGGCGCGGTGCTGGCGAACCTTCGCCTGGCCGACGGCCCGATTGCCAGCGACCTGATCCCGCTCGGCGGCGCCTCGCTCATCCTGAGCATGGAGCCGCTCGAGAGCCTGCGCTACCTGCGCTACCTCGCCCCGTCGGGCGCCGTGATCACGGCCGCCAATCCCGTGGTCAACATCCCCGACTACCCCGAGCTCGACGGTCTGCTGGCCCGTATCCGGTCGCTGCCGTGGGCGCGCCTGGTGGACGGCGAGAAGCTGGCGCGCGAGGCCGGGTCGGCCCGCGCCACCAACATGGTGATGGTCGGCGCGGCCTCGCACCGGCTGCCGGTCAAGGTGGAAACGCTCGAGCACTACATCCGGGCCATCTTCGCGGCCAAGGGAGACAAGGTGGTCGAAACCAACCTGAAGGCGTTCCGGCTGGGGCGCGAGGCGGCGGCATGACACAGACGATCGATCTCACGCGCGTCCGGGAGGTCCTGGCCGGCGCCCGCGAGCGGATCGCCCGCCGGGAGGGAACTCCCGCCGTGCTGCTCGAAACCGAAGGGCTCGCACTCCTCTCGGCGCTGGGCATTCCGACCCCCCGGTGGGTGCTGGTGGCGAACCCCGAGGAGGCTGCGGCGGCAGGCGCCTCGCTCGGCGGCGACCGGGTGGTGGTGAAGGTGATCTCGCCCCGGATCCTCCACAAGAGCGACGTCGGCGGCGTAAAGGTGGTGGAGAACCGCTGCGAAGCCATTGCCGGCGCCGTTTCCGACATGCAACGCCGACTCGGCGGCGGGGAGCTGGCCGGCTTCACGATCAACGAGTTCGTCCAGTTCGAGGCATCCCTCGGCAGCGAGCTGCTGCTCGGCCTGCGCGCCACCTCGGACTTCGGGCCGGTCGTCACGATCGGTGCCGGCGGCATCCACACCGAGTTCCTCGCAGCAAGCCTGAAGGACCGGCGCGAAATCGCCATCTTCTCGCCCGCGGCCACACCGGCCGCCGAGATCGAGCCCGCCATCGGCCGGCTGGCCGCCGGCCGCCTGGCCACCTCCAGCCTGCGCGGTCAGCCGCCGCGGATCGCGGTCGGCGCTGTGGCCGACGCCGTGGAGCGCTTCCTGGAGCTGGCGCACGCGTGTGCCCCGCACGACATTGCCGAGTGCGAGATCAACCCGCTGGCCGTGACGCCGAACGGGCTCATCGCCCTCGACATCCTCGTGAAGCTCGGAAGCGGCCGCGTCGATCCGCCATCGCCCAGGCCGCTGCACAAGCTGCGCAACCTGCTCCAGCCGCGCTCGGCCGCGGTGGTGGGCGTGTCCGAGAAGCTGAACCCCGGGCACATCATCCTCAACAACCTGATTCGCGAAGGGTTCGACCGCTCCCGGATCTACGTGGTGAAGCCGGGAAGCGAGCAGATCGAGGGCTGCCGGGCGGTGCCCGACATCGCCTCGCTGCCCGAGCCGGTGGACCTCTTCATCCTGGCCATCTCGGCCGCCCAGGCCCCCCAGGCCATCACCGACATCGTCGAGGGGCGCAAGGCCGAGAGCGTCATCGTGATCCCGGGGGGGCTCGAGGAGAAGGCGGGGACCGAGGCCCTCGTGTCGAAGATGCGGGCCGCGCTGGCGTCGGCGCGCGCGAGCCGCTGGCAGGGGCCGGTCATCAACGGCGGCAACTGCCTGGGTGTGCGGTCGCTGCCCGGCCGGTACGACACGATGTTCATCCCCGAGTACAAGCTGCCGGTGCCATCGGGAGAGGCGTCGCCGGTGGCCTTCGTGTCGCAGAGCGGCGCATTCGCGGTGGCCAGGATGAGCACGCTCGGTGCGCTCAACCCGCGCTACGCAATCACGCTCGGCAACCAGATGGACCTCACCGTCGGGGATTACCTGACGTACCTGAAGGACGACGAGAGCCTCGAGGTGTTCGCCGCATACGTCGAGGGGTTCCGGCCGCTCGACGGCCTGGCCTTCCTCGCGGCGGCGCGCGAGATCACGGCGAGCGGGCGGACGGTCATCCTCTACCGGGCGGGCCGGACCGCCGCTGGAGCGCGCGCGTCGGCCAGCCACACGGCCTCGATCGCGGGCGACTACACGGTGACGCGCGAGCTGGCGTCGGCCGCCGGGGTCGTCCTGGCCGAGTCGCTGTCGGACTTCGACGACCTCCTGCGCCTGTTCACGTTCCTTCGCGGCAAGCGGTCGGGCCGGCACCTGGGCGCGCTGACCAACGCCGGCTTCGAGGCGGTCGCCATTGCCGACAACCTGGGCGCCTTCGACCTGCCCGCCTTCAGCGAGGCAACCTCGGCGCGGCTGCAGGCCATCTTCGCCAGGGCCCGCATCGACTCGGTGGTGGACGTGCACAACCCGATCGACCTGACGCCGATGGCGGGCGACGCCACCTACGAAGACGCCATGCGCGCGATGCTGGACGACGAGGGTGTGGACGTGGGCATCGTGGGGGTGGTGCCGCTCACCGGGGCGCTCAACACGCTGCCGGCGGGGCCGGGGCATCCCGAAGACCTCGACCGCCCGGATTCGATCGCCAGGCGGCTGGGGCGGATTCATCGTGAGAGCGACAAGGCGTGGGTGGCGGTGGTGGACGCGGGGCGGCGCTACGACCCGCTGGCGGACGCGTTGCTCGCGGAGCGGATCCCCACCTTCAGGACGGCCGACCGGGCGCTTCGCCTGCTCGACCTCTTCGCCGGCGCTCGGGAGCGGCAGAGGCGGTGACGCACGCGGTGGAACCAGCTTTCTCGCCCGTCATGGATCGCTTCAGCGCGGAAGAGCGCCGGCTGCTTCGTTGCCTGCGCACGCCGGACGCCGTGCAGCACTTCCTCAACGAGCTGCAATACAACACGGAGCCGCCGCCCGGGCGGGCGACGCTCCGCAGCTTCCGGGGAGTACTGCGGGCCGGCTGCGTGCACTGCATGGAGGCGGCGCTGTTCGCCGCGGTCGCGCTCGAGGCGCACGGGTATCCCCCGCTGGTGCTCAGCTTCGAGTCGATCGACCAGCTGGATCACGTGCTGTTCGTCTACCGCGAGGCTGGCGGGTGGGGGTCGGTGGCCCGTTCGCGCGACCTGGGACTGCACGGGCGGCGCCCGGTGTTCCGCACGGCGCGCCACCTCGCCCTGAGCTATGTCGATCCCTACGTTGATTTCACCGGGCGCATCACCGGGTACGCCGTGGTGGACCTGAGGCAACTCGGCAACTACGACTGGCGCCTCTCCGAGCGCAACGTCTGGAAGGTGGAACGGCTGCTCCTCGACTACCCGCACAAGCCGATCCGCTCGTCGGATCGGCGCATCGACCGCCTGCGCAAGGCCTACTTCGCCTTCAGACTCAAGTACCCCGACCGGAAGCCGGTGGACTACCGCGGGCGCGAGCACTGGACGGAGCTGCCCCGGGAGTTTCGGTAGGATTCGGGAATCAGGGACTCCTGACTCCTGACTCCTGAATCCTGATTCCTGTCTCAATCGAGATCAAAGTCACGCTTCGGCGGCGGGCCCAACGGCTCCTCGCGCGCCTGGCGAAGCGCCTCTTCGAAGCGCTTGGCGAGCGCGTCGCCGCGTGTCTTCTGCGACTCGATCGCCTGCGCGAAGATGGCCTCGCGCCGGGCCTTCTCCTCTGCCAGGATCTTCTGCGCCGCGTCGAGATCGGGCTTGTCCTCCCGCTCGGGCTCCTTGTGCGAGATCACCTGGCGCAGGTTCGTGTCCACGACGAGCACCGCGCCGCAGCAGGGGCAGGTCACGTCGATCTCCGACTTCAGCTTTGCCATCTCGTGCCTCCCTTCGGCCAGTGGCACAGGCGTCTCGCCTGTGTCAGCCTCACAGGCGCCCTCGCCTGCATGCCTGGCCTGCTACCTTCGGCGGCCTTCCCCCCAGGTCAGCGTCACGGCCGACCCGTCGGCCGCGCGCGCGGTCAGCTCGATGCCGACCGGCCCGCGCACGCGCGGATCGAAGTGCTGCCCGTGGCCGGTGACGAACACCCGGAGCGGGATCTCGAGCCGCTGGTTCGGCTCGAGCGCGGGCGCCTGCGCACGGTACCACGTGTTGAGCCAGACGTCGATGTCGGACCAGCGCTGGCCGGTCAGGTTGGTCACCACGACCCGGTTCTCCTCGACCGCGATGCCGCTCCGCCGGTCGTCGCCGCACCGCCCCGAGAGCAGCGTCCAGAGGACGACGGCCACCAGGACGCCGACGAGGACCAGCCGGGACAGCCGCATGGCCTCAGTGTACCAGTTGCTGGTTCGCACACCGTGATCGGTATCCGGGTCCTGTCGCGGTATTGCGCGGACGGC
This sequence comes from Vicinamibacterales bacterium, assembly GCA_029974175.1. Classification (GTDB taxonomy): domain Bacteria; phylum Acidobacteriota; class Vicinamibacteria; order Vicinamibacterales; family Fen-181; genus JARKSS01. Next base: position 684 of record JARKSS010000348.1, on the reverse strand, counting down.
GGGTGCATCGGCTCCCGAGCCCCGGGGGTATTGACGAGCACGATACCAATATGATATCACTTCGCTAGCACTGGGACGAGGAGGTGCGTCGATGATCCGCGAGAGAGAGATGACGGCGTCGTCGGGATGGGTGGCGCTCTGGATCCTGCTGTCGCTGCTCCTGCTTCTGGGAGTCCTCATCGTCCTGGAGGCGCGCCAGGGACCGGACGCCTCGGCGTGGGTGCTCGTCCTGTACTCGCTCGGCGTCGCCTTCGTCGGCGTCCTGCTCGCAGGCCTGTTCATCGTCAACCCGAACGAAGCCAAGGTCCTGCAGCTCTTCGGCCGTTACGTGGGCACCGTCAAGGTGCAGGGCTTCCGCTGGGCCAACCCCCTCTACACCAAGCGGCGCATCTCGCTCCGGATCCGGAACTTCGAGAGCGGCCGCCTGAAGGTGAACGATCTCGAGGGCAACCCGATCGAGATCGCCGCCGTCATCGTCTGGCGCGTCGTCGAGACCGCGGAAGCCAGCTTCGAGGTGGACAACTACGAGAACTTCGTCCACGTCCAGAGCGAGGCCGCGCTGCGCAACCTCGCCACCAGCTACCCCTACGACGCGCACGAGGACGAGCAGACGTCGCTGCGGGGCCAGACCGCCAAGGTCGCCGAGCACCTGAAGGCCGAGATCCAGGAACGGCTGGCGAAGGC
>JARKSS010000275.1 GCA_029974175.1 Vicinamibacterales bacterium | reverse complement strand
CAGCGCCGCTTCGTACGCCGGCCACATCGCGTTGATGCGCTCGTCGTTGTCTGCGTAGTGGATCTGCAGGGCGGCGCGGATGTTCGCCACGCTGGCGGCGTTGGGTGCGGCGCCGTAGAAGGGGACGGACGCCTTCAGGTCCGCGCCCATCGTCGTGGCGAGGAAGTTCGCCGCGCCGCCGCCCCAGCAGAATCCGGTCGCGCCGAGCCTGCCGCTCGACAGCGCGTGGGCCTTCAGGAACAGCGCACTGTTGAGCATGTCCTGCAGCAGCTTCGCCTGGTCGAGGCCCGCCTGCAGGGCACGGCCGTCATCGTCGTTGCCGGGATATCCGCCGACGGGCGCGAGCCCGTCCGGCGCCAGCGCGACGAACCCCGCGACCGCGAGTCGTCGCGCCACATCCTCGATGTAGGGATTCAGCCCGCGGTTCTCGTGGATCACGAGGATGCCAGGCAGCCGGCCGGCGGGCTTGGCCGGCTGTACCAGGTACCCTCGCATCCGGCCGGAGCCCTTCGGCGACTCGTACTCGATGTGTTGCGCCTTGATGCGTGGATCCTCGGGCTTGACCACCTGCGCCTCGAGGAACTTCGGGCTGAGCTGGTCGAGCAGCATCGCCGCGGTCACGCCTCCCGCGGTGAACCTGGCGGCCTTGTCCAGGAACCCGCGCCGGTCGATCAGGCCGTGCACGTACGCGTCGAAGAGAATCAGCAGTTCCTGGTCGAAATCGTGGGCGGTCTGGCGCGGCATCGCTCTGTCCTCCTCGAGGCGGGTGGGTTCGTGCGTGGGCGCGGCCCGCCGCAGCCGCGACGAACCGCGTGGCAGACCCTGCAAGGACTGCACCGGTGGATTGGCGACGGGCGGGTCAACCCGCTTGCGAAACGGCCGAGGGCGGCACACCTGTTGCTCCTTCGCTGGCAGCACAGCTCAAGCGCTCGCCGGGTGAGCGAAGCCCGTCCGGCCGGCCGCCACCGGGAGTGACATGGAACAGCCTGCAGCACCGATGCGCTGCGTTGCCGCCCTCGTCGCACTGGCCGCGCTCGCACCATCCTTCGCCGTGTCCTCGTCGGCGCAGGCCGCGGATCGCATCTACTTCCCCGCCGTCCAAAACGTGAGGAGCGTGCTCGTGGCGGCCATCCGCGCCGAGACGGTGCGCATCGACATGGCCGCGTGGCTCCTCACCGAGCGGATGGTGTCGACCGCCCTGAGGGACGCGTTCCGGCGCGGCGTCCAGGTTCGCTTGATCGGCGACCGGGTCGCGCTCTTCGAGACCGACCCGCTCACGAGGAACGAGTTCTACTGGCTCGCCAGTCAGGGCGTCCCGATCCGCGTGCGCACCCATCCCCGCTCGTTCCCGGAGATCGCGCACTGGAAGGCGGCGATCTTCAAGGGGCAGCGCCTGGTGTCGTTCGGGTCGGCCAACTACACGCCGAACCAGCTCGCGCCGGCGTCTGTGGACAACTACTCGGACGAAACGATTCTGTTCACGACGGACCCGTCCCTGGTCGGCGCGTTCCTGACCAAGTTCGACCGGATCTGGAACGACACGCGGACGGAAGGCGACAGCCGCGTGCCGTCAGGCCCGTACCTGATGAACTGGGATGCCGCCTGCGCCGCGGAACCGGCGTGCGGGGACTACCGCGAGCGCTACCCGAACCCGGCGCCGATGCAGATCAGCACGGCGCGCCTCGAGCCTGACCGCCCGATGCCGGCCGACCTGGTGTGGGGACAGGGCGACGCGCTCAACAGCCGGCTGGTGCGGGGGATCAGGAACGAAACCCGGCTCGTCCGGCTCGTCGTCTATCGGCTCACGGCCCCCGACGTGACGCAGGCGCTGCTCGACAAGGCCCGCGAGGGCGTCCCGGTCCGGCTCATCATCGAGCCGAACGAGTACACCAACCGCACGTGGCCGGAGTTCTGGCTGACCCACGCCAACATCGACCGGCTGTGGGCGGCGGGCATCCAGATCAGGCGGCGCCGCCACGCCGGCCTCACCCACATGAAGATGCTGGTGACGTCCCGGTACGCCACCAACGCCTCGTCCAACTACGCCACGAACTGGCAGCGCGACCACAACTACTTCGTGCCGGCCGCGTCCAAGCCTGACGTATACGGGGCGATGGCCGCCCGTTTCGATCAGATGTGGAACGACGCGGAGGCGTTCGAACCGTTCGCGCCCGGCCCGCCCGACCAGCCACGCCTCGCCGCCCCGTCGGCAGGCGCCTCGGGGGTCGGCGAGGACACCGCCCTCACGTGGCGCGCGGCGCCCTTCGCGACAAGCTACGACGTGTACTTCGGGCCCTCGCCAGCCGCGCTGTCGCTGGTGGGCCGCCTCGCCGCGCCCCTGGTCAACGACCCCCCGGCCACGTACTCCTGGGCACCGCCGGCCGCCCTGGCACCGGGCCAGACGTTCTTCTGGAAGGTTGTCGCGCGCACGCACGCCGCCGGGCGCGATCCCTCGCTCGTTCGAGACTCGGGCGCCTGGTCGTTCACCACGCGCGGCCTGGCCAGCCGCGAACGGCCCGCCCGGCCCACGGTCTTCCGCCGCGTCAATGGCCGCTGGTACGTGCAGGGACGAGCCGACAGCATCGCCTACGGCACCGCGTCGGACGTGCCTGTGCATGCCGACTACGATGGGGACGGCCTCGCGGACGTGGCCGTGTGGCGACCCTCTTCGGGAACCTGGTTCATCATGGGTTCCGCGGGTTCGCTCGAAACGCGGGTCCAATGGGGCGGCGGCAGATCGGGGGACGTCCCGGTGCCGGCCGATTACGACGGCGACGGGCGCGCCGACCCGGCCGTCTGGCGTGCCACGACCGGAACGTGGTTCGTGCTCCGCTCGAGCGACGGGTACCAGCGATCGACTTCGCTCGCAATCCGCTGGGGAGAAGCAACCGACCAGCCGGTGCCCGCCGATTTCGACGGCGACGGGCGCGCCGACCTCGCCGTGTGGCGTCCCGGCACCGGCACCTGGTGGATCCTGCTATCGGCCGACGGCTACCTCGTTGACCGGCACATACGCGT
>JARKSS010000339.1 GCA_029974175.1 Vicinamibacterales bacterium | reverse complement strand
GAGATCATCGCCGCGATCAAGAAGGTCAACCACCCGAACTTTTCCATCTGGTACGACGCCGGGAACATCATCTACTACACGGGCAAGGACCCGGTCGAGGAACTGAAGCCGATCGTCCGGTACGTCACCGGGTTCTGCGCGAAGGACTGCGGCCAGCCCAAGGGCGACGTGATGATCCAGTTCGGCACGGGCAAGGTGGACTTCCGGGCCGTCTTCAAGGTGATGAAGGACGCGGGGTTCAACGGCCCGATCATGGTCGAAGGCGTTGCCCCGGGCGAGTCGCCCGAGGCGATAGCCGCCAACGCCCGGGCCAACCGCGAGTTCCTCGAGAAGGTCCTGGCGAGCCTGTAGCGCGCGGCGGCCGTTCGGGCTGCGCGCGAGGAGATACGATCGATGCGCTATCACACAACCCGTCGTGAGTTCCTCAAGACCTCGGTGGCCGCGACGCTCGGCGCGGCGGCCGGCCTGCGGGCGATCGGCCTGGGCGCGCAGGGAAGCGTCGCGGGCCGCCTGGCCGTCTGCAGCTGGTCGCTGCAACCGACCTCGGCTGACGATCTCTTCTCGAAGCTGGCCGCCACCGGCCTCACCCGCCTGCAGATTGCCCTCGACCCGATCCGCACGAACGAGGGCGGGGGATGGGCCGATTTCGGCGCCCGCGCCTCGAAGCGCGGCGTGACGCTCGTCTCCGGGATGATTGCCACGGTCGGCGAGGACTACTCCACGCTCGAGAGCATCCGCCGCACCGGCGGCGTCGTGCCCGACGCCACCTGGCCCGAGACCTGGAAGAACATCCAGGGTGACCTCGACCTGGCCTCGAAGCTTGGCCTCAACCTGGTGAGCTTCCACGCCGGCTTCCTGCCCCACGAGGAGAGCGATCCCACCTTTGCGAAGCTCCAGGGCCGGCTCCGCCAGATTGCCGACCTGGCGGCCACGAAGAAGGTGCAGGTCGCGCTCGAGACCGGCCAGGAGGAGGCGGCGACGCTGGCCACCTTCCTGAAGGGGCTCGATCGGCAGAACGTCGGGGTCAACTTCGACCCGGCGAACATGATCCTGTACGACAAGGGCGACCCGGTGGCCGCGCTGAAGATGCTGTCGCCGTGGCTGCGCCAGGTTCACCTGAAGGACGCGGTCCGCACGAGGACGCCCGGGGAGTGGGGCGAGGAAGTGCGGCTCGGCACCGGCCAGGTGGACTGGAAGGCGTTCTTCAGCACGCTCGACGCGGTCGGCTTCAAGGGCAACCTGTGCATCGAGCGCGAGGCCGGCAAGGAGCGGGTCGCCGACATCCGCGCCGCGCGCGAGTACGTGGAGAAGCTGCTGGCGAAGTAGCGGCCGGTGCAGGCTGAAGACCTGCGACACCGGTTCCACCCGTCCGAGCGGTCGAGGTGCGCGGGACGCCTCGCGCATCTCGACCGCGCCCGGGGCCTGGAGTTCAACGCATGCCGCTCGTCATCGTGGCCCTGGGGATCGCGGCATTGCTCGCGCTGATCCTCTTCCTCAAGCTCAACTCGTTCCTGGCGTTCGTCATCGTGTCGCTCGGCGTGGCCCTGGCCGAGGGGATGGGGCTGCACGAGGCGGTGGCGTCGATCGAGAAGGGGATCGGCGACACCCTCGGCATCCTCGTCATGATCCTCGGCCTGGGGGCCATGCTCGGCAAGCTGGTGGCCGACAGCGGGGCCGCCGAGCGCATCACTTCGACGCTGGTCGGCCTCTTCGGTCTCGGCCGCGTGCAGTGGGCGTTGATGCTGACGGCGTTCATCGTCGGGGTCCCGCTCTTCTACGACGTCGGCTTCGTGATCATGATGCCGATCGTCTTCGCCGTCGTCGCCTCCACCGGCGTGCCGCTCTTGTATGTCGGGCTTCCGACGCTGGCCTCGCTGTCGGTCACCCACGGGTACCTCCCGCCGCACCCGGCGCCGACCGCCATCGCGACGATGTTCGGGGCCGACATCGGGAGGACGCTGGTGTACGGCGTGCTGATCGCGATCCCGGCGATCCTCGTTGCGGGCCCGATCCTCTCCCGCGGCCTGCGAAAGGTGAACGCGCGGCCGATGGACGAGTTCACCGCGGCGCCCTCGGCCGTCGAGCGGAGTCTCCCGGGCTTCTTCACCAGCGTCGTCTCGGCGCTGCTGCCGGTGATCCTGATCGGCTCGGCCACCATCGCCACCTACCTCCTGCCCGAGGGCAACGTGGTGCGCCGGGTGCTCGGCTGGGCCGGCAACCCGGTGATCGCGATGCTCGTGTCGCTGCTGCTGGCGATCTATACGCTGGGGCTGGCGCGGGGCCGAACGATGGGCGACGTCATGGAGTCGCTCGCCCACTCCATCGCAAGCTTGACGATGGTCATGCTGATCATCGGCGGGGCGGGCGCGCTGAAGCAGGTGCTCGTGGACAGCGGGGTCAGCGCCTACATCGGCGGCCTGCTGCAGGGGTCGGCGGTGTCGCCGCTGGTGCTGGGATGGCTGATCGCGACGGTCCTGCGGGTGTGCGTCGGCTCGGCGACGGTCGCCGGCATCACCACCGCGGGGATCATCCTGCCGCTTGTCACGACCTCCGGCGTCAACCCCGAGCTGATGGTGCTGGCAATCGGGTCGGGCAGCCTGATGCTGGCGCACGTGAACGACGGCGGCTTCTGGCTGGTGAA
>JARKSS010000331.1 GCA_029974175.1 Vicinamibacterales bacterium | reverse complement strand
ATCCGCAACGACATCACCCGGGTGACGCCCGCCTCCTTCGAACCGTCGATCGACTACGTGGTCGTGAAGGTGCCGCGCTGGAACTTCGACAAGTTCCCCGAGGCCGACCGCCGCCTGACGACGCAGATGAAGTCGGTGGGGGAGGCGATGGCGATCGGCCGCACCTTCAAGGAGGCGTTCCTCAAGGGGCTGCGATCGCTCGAGCTGCGGGGGGCGCCCGACCTGTGGGCGCCCTGGCCCGACGCGCGGCGCGACACCGAGCAGTTCGCACGCGACCTGGCCGCGGCCGACGAGCGGCGGATCTGGCGGGTGTTCCACGCGCTCGAGGACGGCTGGGACGTGGAGCGCCTCCACGCGGTGACCCACATCGACCGCTGGTTCCTCACCCAGTTCGCCGAGCTGGTGGCCACTGCGCGGGCCCTGCGCGACGCGGGCCCCGACCTGACGCCCGCGCTCGTCTCGTGCGCGCGGCAGGCGGGGTTCAGCCTCGAGGAGATCGGCAGGCTGTCGGGTGCCGCGGGCCCGGCCATCGAGGCAATCGAGAAGACGGCCGGCATCCGCCGGGTCTTCAAGCGGATTGACACCTGCGCCGCCGAGTTCGAGTCGTTCACGCCGTACCTCTACAGCACGTTTGCTGCCGAGTGCGAAGCCGACCCCACGCCGCGCCGCAAGGTGATCATCCTCGGGTCGGGGCCCAACCGCATCGGCCAGGGCATCGAGTTCGACTACTGCTGCTGCCACGCGGCCTTCGCCCTGCGCGAGGAAGGGGTCGAGACCGTGATGGTCAACTGCAACCCCGAAACCGTCTCGACCGACTACGACACGGCCGACCGCCTGTACTTCGAGCCGCTGACCTTCGAGAACGTCATGGGGATCGTCGAGCGCGAGCGCGAGGGGGGCGGCGAGGTGTCGTGCCTGGTGCAGTTCGGCGGTCAGACGCCGCTGAAACTGGCGCTGCCGCTGCACCGGGCGGGCGTGCCGATCATCGGCACCTCGGCCGACTCGATCGACCTCGCCGAGGACCGCAAGCGTTTCTCCGCCCTGCTCGACCGGCTCGGCATCATGCAGCCGGCCAGCGGCACCGCGCTCTCGCACGAGGAGGCGCGCGCGGTCGCCAGGTCGATTGACTTCCCCGTGCTCGTGCGCCCGTCGTACGTGCTCGGCGGCCGCGGCATGGCGATCGTGTACGACGAGGGGGCGCTCGACAGCTACGTCGCCCGGGCCCTCGCCGATGCTCCCGACAGCCCCGTCCTGATCGACCGATACCTCGAGGACGCGTACGAGCTGGACGTGGACGCGCTGGCCGACGCGACCGGCCACGTGGTGATCGGCGGCATCATGGAGCACATCGAGCAGGCAGGCATCCACTCGGGCGACAGCTCGTGCGTGCTGCCGTCGTACCTCGTGCCCGAGCGCCACCTCGACACGATCCGCGACTGGACGCGCCGCATCGCCCGCGAGCTGAACGTGGTCGGCCTGATGAACATCCAGTTCGCGCTGAAGGACGACCAGGTGTACGTGCTCGAGGTGAACCCGCGCGCCTCGCGCACGGTGCCGTTTCTCTCGAAGGCCACTGGCGTCCCGCTCGCCAAGGCGGCCGTGCGCCTGATGCTGGGGCGCACGCTGGCCGAGCTCGACCTGACCGGCGACCTGCCGGTGCCCGGGACCTTCGTGAAGACGCCGGTCTTCCCCTTCGTGCGCTTCGCCGGCGTGGATACCCTGCTCGGTCCCGAGATGAAGTCCACCGGCGAGGCGATGGGGTGCGGGCGGACGTTCGGCGCTGCCTTCGCCCGGGCGCAGGAAGGGGCGGGGGCGGCGCTGCCCTCCGGGGGGACCGCGTTCCTCAGCGTGAACGACCACGACAAGCCGGCCATCCTGCAGGTGGCGCGCGGGCTCACGGCCCTCGGGTTCTCGCTGGCCGCCACGCGCGGCACCGCCGCGTACCTCGCAACCCACGGCGTGCCCGCGCGGCCGATCTACAAGGTGAACGAGGGGCGTCCCAACATTGCCGACGCGGTGGCCAACGGCGAGATCGCCCTGGTGGTGAACACGCCGCTCGGGCGGGCGTCGTTCTTCGACGAGAAGGCGCTGCGCCGCGCGGCGATGCTGCACAGCGTGCCGTGCCTCACCACGATCAGCGCTGCCGTCGCTGCCGTGAGCGCGATCGCGGCCATTCGCGAAGGCGAGTCGGTGGTGTGGGCGCTGCAGGACTATCTCGGGGCGTGTCGGTCGCTGC
>JARKSS010000301.1 GCA_029974175.1 Vicinamibacterales bacterium | reverse complement strand
GCTCGTCGTGCCCCAGAAGCTCGCGGTGGGGCAGCGGGCGCGGCTGAAGGCGAGCCTGGGGCGCGAAGCGTTGAGCGTGGAGGTGGAGGTTCGGCGCGTCGTGGACGGGTTTCTCGAGGGTTCCGGGCGGGGGCGGTACCGGGTGGGAGCGGTGTTCGTGCAGCCCGACGAGGCGGCGCGCCGGAGCGTGCAGCAGTTCCTGCGCGACGACGTGGCGTAGGAGCGGGGGGTATGAGACGAAACGGCCAGGCACAGATTATCGGCACCAGCCTTCCGGTTCTCGACCTGAAGGCCGAGATCGAGCGCATCGCGCGTTCGGACGCCAAGGTGCTGGTGACCGGCGAGAGCGGGACGGGCAAGGAGCTGGTGGCGCTCGGCATTCACGCGGCCAGCGCGCGGTGCGACCGCCCCTTCGTTGCCGTGAACTGTGCGGGGCTTCCCGAGACGCTGCTCGAGTCAGAGCTGTTCGGCCACGTGAAGGGGAGCTTCACCGGCGCCTACCGTGACAAGCAGGGCAAGCTCGAGCTGGCCGACCAGGGAACGGTGTTCCTGGACGAGATCGGCGAGATGACGCTCCGGATGCAGGGGCTGCTGCTGCGGTTCCTGGAGACCGGCGAGCTGCAGAAGGTGGGCGCCGACCGCGCCGCCGGCGTCGTGGACGTCCGGGTGATTGCCGCGACGAACCGGAACCTGCCTGAGATGATCGCGCAGGGAAGCTTCCGGGAAGACCTGTACTACCGGCTCAACGTCATCCACCTCCACGTGCCGCCGCTGCGCGAGCGCAAGGAGGACATCCCGGCGCTGGCCGAGCACTTCCTGAACCAGTTCACCCGGCAGGGCTACCCGCCGCGGACCTTCAGCCAGGAAGCGATGGCGGCGCTGCTCGAGTATCCCTGGCCCGGCAACGTGCGCGAGCTGGAGAACGTGGTCGAGCGGCTGGTGGTGACCGGCAAGTCGGAAACCATCACGCCCGAGGACCTGCCGGTCGAGGTGCGGACGCAGCGGAGCGTGATGATCCGGCCGAAGCGCGAGCGCCGGCGGACCGTGGCCGACGATCTCTACAAGCGGCTGGTGGAGGGCCACGAGTCGTTCTGGACGGCCGTGTACCCGCTCTACATGCAGCGCGAGATCACGCGGTCGAACATGCGCGACCTGGTGCGGAAGGGCCTCGAGGAGGCGCGCGGCAACTACAAGATCGTCACGCGCCTGTTCAACATGGATTCGCGCGACTACAAGAAGTTCCTGAACTTCCTGCGGAAGCACGACTGTCAGCTGCCGTTCAAGGAATACCGGTAGCGTGGTATCGCCCCCAGGGCCGCGCATGCGGCAGCGTCCGAAGGGATGGCGGGTGGCGGCAGGGCAGCCAGTGGGGCTGCCATTTTTCGGGGCTTCTTACACGAGGCAGAGTCAAGGCCTCTGCCAGGACGACCATGAGTCTCACTGCAGTATTCGTCGCGTCGTTGATGATGGCGCCGGCGGCCGGGCCCGGCGCGGGCATTCAGTCGCCGCCGCCGCCGGG
>JARKSS010000285.1 GCA_029974175.1 Vicinamibacterales bacterium | reverse complement strand
CCCGGCGGGCGTCGTGCAGGTCGTCGAGCGAGCAGCACGAGCCGAAGCCCGACGCCCCCTCGCGCTGGTCGTACACCTGCATCGACACGCCGATGACCTCGTAGCCTCGCTCGACGAGGAGGGCGGCCGCCACCGACGAATCCACGCCGCCGGACATGGCGGCAACGACTCTGGTCATGTCAGGCTCAGGGTCACGGCTCAGGGCTCACGGGTCGGGGTCAAGGCTGAGGCCAACCGGGAATCGCGACGCCCCAAAGGATCAAGGGTCAGGCCTTACCCGACACGCGTCGAACCCGCTCGACCACCCCCGGGAGCACCGCGAGCACGCGGTCGATCTCCTCATCGGTGGTTGCCGGGCCGAGGCTGAACCGGATGGCGCTCTGCACGCGGGCCGGCTCGAGGCCCATGGCCCGCAGCACGTGGGACGGCTCGAGGGTGCCCGACGAGCAGGCCGACCCCGACGACACGGCAACCCCCTCCAGGTCGAGCGCGATCAGCAGCGACTCGGCCTCGGCGCCCGGAAAGCTGATGTTCGTCGTGTTCGGCACCCGCTCGGCGCCGGCGCCATTGACCACGCTGCCAGGCACGGCCGCCAGCGCGGCCCGCTCGAGGCGGTCGCGCCGCGCAGCCACGGCCGCTCGCTCGTTGGCGCCCGAAGCGGCCAACGCTGCCGCCACGCCCAACCCGACGATCGCCGGCACGTTCTCGGTCCCCGGCCGCCGGTTGTGCTCCTGGCGCCCGCCGGCGAGGACGCCGGCCATCGGCACCCCCCCCCGGATCCACAGCACTCCCGCCCCTTTCGGCCCGCCGAACTTGTGGCCGGTCAGTGACAGCAGGTCGACGTCCAGCTCGCGCACGTCGACCTCGATCTTGCCAATCGCCTGGACGGCATCGGTGTGGAATCGGGCACCGGCCGCGTGGGCGCGCAACACGAGGTCGGCAACCGGCTGCACCACGCCGGTCTCGTTGTTCGCCAGCATCACCGAGACCAGCGCGACATCGGACCCAAGGTGCTCAGCCAGCGCCTCGGGGGTGACGATTCCGTCGCCGGTGACGGGGACGATGCTGACCGGCCAGCCCCGGCGCTGGAGCGCCCGCGCGGTGTTGAGGACCGCCTCGTGCTCCACCGCTCCGACAACGAGCCGCCGGCGGTTGGCCGGGGCCGCCTCGAGCACACCGCGCAGGGCGAGGTTGTCAGACTCGGTTCCGCCCGAGGTGAAGACGATACCGGCTGCGTCGGCCCCGATCAGCGCCGCCACCGCCTGGCGCGCCTCGTCGAGGGCGCGCCGCGCGCGCTGCCCCGGCCCGTGGAGGCTGGACGGGTTGCCGAAGGTGTCGCGCAACGCGCGGGCGACAGCCTCGGCAACCGCCGGGGCGACCGGGGTGGTGGCGTTGTAGTCGAGGTAGATGGGCCCCATGACAGCTCGACAGGCGCCTTTTCGCCCGTACGCGAACGGCCGGCCTGTCTTCATTATCCGGGCGGGGGACTGGGGTAGACAAGGTTCGCGCCGATACATATACTGGCGAGGCTTTTCTCGGCCACCCTCAGCACAGGTTTGGCTGTCACCCCGGGTGCCCGTTCCCGCTGCTGCCGGCAGTGTGGCTGTTGGAGGAATGAAGCAATGTGGAAGCGTGATGAGAGCGTGCGGCCGCCGGCCGGCCGCGACGCTATGGGCGTGCAACCGCCGGTCCCACAGGCAGGTGTCCCCGGCGCAGCGGCGCAGGGGGCGGACATCGAGGGCAGACGCCACATGGAAACGAGAGACGTCGTGAACATTGGGAAATCTGTCGTCATCAAGGGCGAGCTCAACGGCAGCGAGGACCTGACGGTCGAGGGGCACGTCGAAGGCCGGATCGAGCTGAAGGATCACGTGCTGACGATCGGCCCGCACGGGAGGATCAAGGCCGAGATCCACGCCAAGTCGGTGATCATCCTTGGCGAGGTGACGGGGAACATCCTCGCGAGCGAGAAGGTGGACATCCGCGACAACGGCTCGGTGGACGGCGACATCGTCGCCCCGCGCGTCGCGATTGCCGAGGGGGCGCATTTCCGGGGCAGCGTGGACATGCAGCGCAAGAGCGCGCCCACGCCGCCTGCATCCAAGGTCGAGGCCAAGCCGGCGGCGCCGCCCGCCGCGCCGGGCCAGCCTGCCAAGGCCGGCGCCTAGCGCAGCCGGCCGCCCCTGCGGGGCGACCTGCTACACTTGGTCCACACAGGCGGCCCGGTTGGCCGGCCGGCGCACGGCCGGCGGCCGGGCCAGCCGCTCCACGATGAGAGGCTTCCCGTGTCGGGTGGTGGAAAGTGACGGGTTTCCTGTCGCGTTTCGGCCAGCGCCGCGGGGCCGACCACGACGGCGTGCCCGAGGCCGCCGGCGCCCAGGACACGGTGGTTGGCACCAAGGCGCTCCGCAAGTTCATTCAGTACCTGAAGTCGCGCCCGACGCCGGTCCTGCTCGACCTGGGCCCGGTTGTCGGTTCGAACATCAGCTTCTTCGGCGAGCAGATCGGCTGCAAGATCTTCGTCGAGGACCTGTTTGCCGACATCGACCGCCACGAGCGCGAGGGTCGGCTGTCGGAGCTGCCGGCGTTCCTCCGCACACGTTTCCCCCAGCCCCCGGGCAGCGTGGACGGGGTGTTGTGCTGGAATCTCTTCGACTTCCTCGATCGCCCGTCGGCCCAGGCCGCCGCCGAACAGCTGTCGCGGGTGCTGGCCGTCAACGGCGCGCTCTTCGGCTTCTTCGGCATGACGCGCCCGTCGGAAGTCCCCCTGACGAAGTTCATCGTCGTCGATGACGCCAACCTGCGGCACCGGCCCTATTCGTCCCCCCGCATGCGCCAGGCGGTGCTGCAGAACCGCGACATCACGCGGCTGTTCGAGCCGCTCAGGGTGTCGGACTCCTTCCTCCTGAAGAACAACGTCCGGGAGATCCTGTTCCGCAAGCCAGACTACATGAACAGCAGGTAGCAGGACCGTCGTGAAGTCCGCCCGTGGCCGCGCATGCTGCCGGGGCGGGCGTCCGAGGGTAGAATACCGGTGGGGCAACTCATCGGGCTGCCGGCATCCCGGCGGGCCCTTGGAAGGCGGCCATGCGTCCAATCGTGGCGCTCCTCACCGACTTCGGCGTGCGCGATCACTACGCGGGCACGATGAAGGGCGTGATCCTCGGGATCTGCCCCGAAGCGACGCTCGTGGACATCTCGCACGACGTGCCGCCGCACGACCTGCGGACGGCGTCGCTCGAACTGGCCGCCTGCTACAGGTACTTCCCGCCGGGCACCGTCTTCCTGGTCGTCGTGGACCCCGGCGTCGGGTCGGGGCGCAGGCCGCTGGCCGCCGAAGCGGGCGACTACCGGTTCGTCGCGCCCGACAACGGGGTGCTGACGGCGGTGCTCAAGGAAGCGCCGCCGCGGCGCGTCGTCGAGCTGACCGAGCGGCGCTACGGCCGCCCCACCGTCAGCCGCACTTTCGAGGGCCGCGACCGCTTCGCCCCGGCCGCGGCCTGGCTGGCCAAGGGGGTCGAGGTGCGGGCCCTCGGCCGCCCGCTCACCGACTACACCCTGCTCGACATCCCTGACGCCGAGGTCAGCACCGACGCGATTGTCGGCGCCGTGCTGCGCGTCGATCGGTTCGGCAACCTGATCACCAACATCGACCGGCGCTCGTTCGACCGCCTGGCGCGGCTCGGCGGCCGCCTGCACATCCGGGTGGGCGAGGCGGACGTGGCGCACCTGGTGAACACCTACGCCGAGGTGCCGCCCGGAGAAGTGGCCGGCCTGTTCGGCAGCAGCGATCGCCTCGAGCTGGCCGCCAACAGCGTCAGCGCGGCCGGCCTGCTTGGTGCGGGGCCCGACGCCGTCGTCACCATCACGCGCACCGCCGAGGAGCAGGGCTGAGATGGACTTCGACCTGGGGGAAGAACACCGGCTGCTGGAGCAGACGGTGCGCGAGTGGGCGGGGAGGGCGGTGGCGCCGCGCATCCGCGACCTCGATCGCGAACACCGCTTCGACACGGCCATCCTCACGCAGATGGCCGACCTGGGGCTGCTCGGCATCTCGGTGCCGGCGTCCTACGGCGGCACCGGGACCGACTACCTCAGCCTCGGGATCGCGAGCGAAGAACTGGAGTACGTGGACACGTCGCTGCGCGTGATCCTGTCGGTGCACGTCGGTCTCAACAGCCTGACGCTGCTGTCGTGGGGCACCGAGGAGCAGAAGCAGCGCTACCTTGTGCCGCAGGCCCAGGGGAAGAAGATCGCCACGTTCGGCCTGACCGAGCCTGCTGCGGGCAGCGACGTGCGCGGCATCCAGAGCGTAGCCGTCAAGCACGGCGACCGCTACCGGCTCACCGGGGAGAAGCAGTGGATCTCCCTGGCCGACGTGGCCGACCACTTCCTCGTCCTCGCCTGGACGGACCTCGAAAGGAAGAAGCAGCGCGACCCGTCCGGGCTGACGGCCTTCATCGTCGAGCGCGCCTTCCCGGGGTTTTCGAGCGGGACGCTGAAAGAGAAGTGGGGCATCCTCGCCGGCAACACCGGCTTCTTCCGGATGGAGGAGGTCGAGGTCCCCGAGGAGAACGTGCTGGGGCGGCCGGGCGAGGGGTTCAAGATCGCCATGTTCGCCCTCGACCAGGGCCGGTACACCGTGGCGGCCGGAGCAACGGGGCTGATTCGCGCGTGCCGCGACGCTTCAGTGAAGTACGCCAAGCAGCGCCGCGCCTTCGGCGTGGAGATCGCGCAGCACCAGTTGGTGAAGGCCATGATCGCGCGGATGGAGTCCGACTACCAGGCGGCCCGCCTCCTGTGGCTCCGCGCCGGCTGGCTGAAGAACGTCGGACGTCGCAACACCCGCGAAACGAGCCTGGCCAAGTGGTTCGCGACGGTTGCCTCCGAGCGCGCGGCCGGCGACGCCGTGCAGGTGCACGGTGCGAACGGCTACTCTGACGACTACCCGGTCGGGCGTTTCTACCGCAACTGCAAGGGCGCGGTGATCTACGAGGGAACACGCGAGATCCACCAGCTGATGCAGGCCGACTACCTGCTCGGGTACCGCGAGGACCGGGCAACGAGGTGCACGCTCCCGCCGATCCACACCTGATCCACTTCCATCAACAGCAGCGACGGCACCCTACCCCTCGTCTCGTCCCTTGTGCTTGCGCTTGCGCGCGGGGCGCTTGCGCCGGTCTTCGTGCGCGCCGCCGACCTGGCGGGGCAGGGGAGCGCGGGGCAGCTTCGGCCTGCGGCTCCGCGATGCTCGCTTCATGATCGCAAACCTGCATTCCCTCTCGCGGCCAAGGGCGGCAACGGGCACGGCCGACGGTCTGCCCGGCCGGTCACGCCTCGGCCGTGGATGCGATAATAGCAGCGTGCGCACGTGGACGGTCGACGCCCGGCGGCCCGACGAGTCGGTGCTCGCCGAGGCGGCAGCGGTCGTTCGGCAGGGGGGTGTTGTCGTCTTTCCGACCGACACGCTGTACGGCCTGGCCGCCGACCCTCGCAACGCAAGCGCGGTGGAAAAGGTGTTCGCCGTCAAGGGCCGCGCCCGCCGCGAGCCGCTCCCGCTCATCGTTGCGGGCCTCGAGGAGGCCGAGACGATCGGCGAGATGACGGAACTGGCGCGGCGTCTTGCCGCGGCCTTCTGGCCGGGCCCCCTCACCGTCGTGGTGGGCGACCGCGGCATCGTGGCGCCCGCCGTGCACGCCGGCTCTCATACGATCGGAATGCGCGTGCCCGCGATGCCTGTGGCCGCGACGCTGGCGCGCCTGGCTGGCGGTGTCGTGACCTCGACGAGCGCGAACCGCTCGGGCGCCCCGGCGCCGGCTTCGGCCATCGAGGCACGAAACGGGCTGGGTAACGAGGTGGACGGGGTGCTCGACGCCGGGCGGGCACCGGGCGGCCCACCATCGACCATCGTGGACGTACGCGGCGAGCGGCCCGTGTTGCTGCGGGCCGGTGCGATCGCGTGGGAGCAGGTCCTGGAGGTCTTGGAGCGTCGATGACGACGAAGCGGCAGCGGGAGGCGGCAGAACGCGCGGCACTGGTGGGGCTGATCACCGGGCCGATCCGCCGCAGCGAGGCCGAGCGGTCGCTGGAGGAGCTGGCGGGCCTGGCCGACACGGCGGGGCTGGCCGTGGTGCTGCGCGTGCTGCAGGAACGCGAGCGCCCCGACGCCGCGACGTTCCTCGGGCGCGGCAAGCTCGAGGCGCTGGCCGCCGCCTGCGACGAGACGAACGCCACGCTTGCGGTCTTCGACAACGAGCTGACACCGGCGCAGCTTCGGCAGATCGAGAAGCAGCTGCAGGTCAAGGTCATCGATCGGACACAGTTGATCCTCGACATCTTCGCTGCCCGGGCCCGCACGCGGGAGGGCAAGCTGCAGGTGGAGCTGGCGCAGCTGCGCTACCTGATGCCTCGCCTGGCTGGCGGGAGCGACTGGTTGTCGCGCCTGGGCGGCGGGATCGGCACCCGGGGACCGGGCGAGACCAAGCTCGAGGTCGATCGCCGGCGAATCCGCCAGCGGATCGCGGCGCTCGGCCGCCAGATCGAGGAGGTCCGGCGGCGGCGCCTGCAGCTGCGCGAGCGACGCCACAAGGCCGAGGTGCCAACCGTCGCGCTGGTGGGCTACACCAACGCCGGCAAGACGACGCTGTTCAACCGCCTCGCCGGCGAATCGGCCTTCGTGTCGAATTCTCTGTTCGCGACGCTCGATCCGCTGGTGCGGCGCGTCCGGCTGCCGGATCGCCGCGAGCTGCTCGTGTCGGACACGGTGGGCTTCATCGACCGCCTGCCGACGACGCTCGTGGCCGCGTTTCGGGCGACGCTGGAGGAAGTGGCGGCGGCCGACCTCCTGCTGCACGTGGTCGACGCGGCGGCGCCGGACCGGGACCGGCGTATTGCGGCCGTGCGTCACACGCTCGAAGAGGTGGGGGCCTCCGAGGTGCCAACCCTCGACGTGTTCAACAAGTGCGACCTGCTGGAAACCTTCGAGCAGGAGCGGCTGCGGCGGCAAGAGCCCGACGCGCTCTGCATCTCGGCCGTGACCGGGCAGGGACGCGAGGAGCTGCTCGACGCGATCACCGCGCGGCTGGCCGTGGACCTGCGGCGGCTCGTCATTCGCCTCGACCCGGCCAGCGAGCCCGATCGAAGGCGGCTGGCCGACGTCTACCGCTTCGGGCGCGTGCACCGGCACGTCGAGCACGACGGCCGCGTGATGCTGGAGGCCGACGTTCCAGGCCGCCTCTGGGCGCGCCTGACGGCCGGAGGATCTGCGGATGCCTGACTTACGCGCCTGGCTCAGAAGGAGGACTGTTCGCGCCGGCGCCCTGCTCGCCTGCCTCACTGTTGTGACGGGAGCGTGCGCGCCAAGGCTGACGCCGCTGCCCACGGTGACCACGCCGGCACACCCCGACTACGTCTACCCTGAAGTGCCGCCCGTTTTCGCGCGTCCCGAGCTGACGCTCAGGCTCGATCGGGGGTGGACGTTCCTGCAGGCGGGCAACCCCGAGGCTGCGCGAGGCGAGTTCTCGGCCGCGCTCTCGGCCAACCCACGCTTTTACCCGGCCGAGGCCGGCATGGCCTACGCGCGGCTGGCCGAGGGCGACGCGGAGGGTGCCGCGTCGGCGTTCGAACGGGCGCTGGCACGTGACGCGGCGTACGTTCCGGCGCTCGTCGGAAGGGGTGACGCGCTGCTGGCTCTCGACCGCCCAGACGAGGCAGCCGAAGCCTACCGCGCCGCCCTCGAGGCCCGCCCCGAGCTTCCCGAGGTGCGACGGCGCCTTGAGACGATCTCGTTTCGGAGCCAGCAGGCGGCGCTGCAGGCGGCCCGCGAGGCGGCCGCGTCGGGGCGCCATGCCGAGGCGGTGGCCGCCTACGGCCGTGCGATTGCCAGTTCGCCCGAAAGCGGCTTCCTGTACCGGGAACTGGCAGACGTCGAGCGCCGGCAGGGGGGTCGCACTCGCGCGCTCGAGCACCTGCGGCGCGCGGTCGCTCTCGATCCTGGCGACCGCCAGTCGTGGCTGCTCATCGGCGAACTGCTGACCGAGGGAGGCGACCTCGCGGGCGCCGTTGCCGCCTACGAAAAGGCGGCCGCCATCGATCCGGGAAGCGACATCGCGAAACGCCTGGACGCGGCGCGCCGCGCCTTGGCGCTGTCCCGGCTGCCCAAGGAATACGCGGAGATCGCCGGGGAGGCGACGCTGACGCGGGGACAGCTGGCGGCGCTCGTCGGCGTCAGGCTCGCGGGCCTCGTCGAAGGCAACCAACGCCGCCAGGGGGTGGTGCTGACCGACACCCGCGGCCACTGGGCGGCCCCGTGGATCCTCGCGGTCGCGCGGGCCGGCATCATGGAGCCTTACCCGAACCACACCTTCGGACCCGACATCGCGGTGCGGCGGCTCGACGTCGCCCGGGCAGTTCGCCAGGTGCTCGATCTGGTGGGCCAGCGGAAGCCGGCGCTTGCCGCGCCGTGGAACCAGGGGCGGCCGGCGATTGCCGACCTGCCGTTCTCGCACCTGGGATACCCGGCCGCGGCCGTGGCAGTGACCTCGGGGGTGATGCCCCTGCGCGACGGGCGCTTCGCGCCCGGCGAGCCGGTGAGCGGCGCGGAGGCCATCGCGATTGTCGATCGACTCGAGGAACTCGCGCGATGACGACGGGGCTGACGTTGGCCAACCAGATTACGCTGCTGCGGATGTTCCTGATCCCGGCGTTCGTGATCCTGCAGATGTACGATCAGCCGGGATGGGCGCTGATCGCCTTTGCGCTGGCCGGCATCACCGACGCTTTGGACGGCATCGTCGCGCGCCTGGCCAACCAGCGCACGAGCCTCGGGGCGTGGCTCGACCCGATGGCCGACAAGCTGCTGCTGGTCACCACCTTCGTGGTGCTGACGCTGCCCGGCACGCACTTGGTGAACCGCTTCCCGCTGTGGCTCACGGTGCTAGTGATCAGCCGTGACGTTTTGATCGTCCTGACGGTGGCCATGGTGAGCCTGGTGATGGGCCCCCGCCCCTTCCGGCCCTCGGTCTGGGGCAAGGCGGCCACGGCCATCTACCTGGTGAGCTGCGTCGTCCTGATGTGGTTCAACTACCTTGGGCGACCTTCGATCCTGGTCGAGATCGCCATCTGGGCCTCGCTCGCCATCACCCTGATCTCAGGGTTCCACTACATCTATCACGCGGCGAGAATCATCAACGAACCGGGGAAGAAGCCGCAGTAGCAGGCGCGCTGCACCTGTCGTGCAAAGGGTGCAGGCGGTGCGGGTGGTGCAGGGGGTGCAGTGCCGAAGGTGCTCAAGGTGCCGTGCTGGTGGTGCTGGCACCCTCTGACCAGCACCTTCAGCACGACACGCTAGCAGATCTTCTTTCTGAAGTACTCGATCGTCCTTGCCAGCCCATCCTCGAGCGAGACCTTCGGCTCCCAGCCGAGCACGGTGCGGGCGCGGGTGATGTCCGGCTGGCGGACCTTGGGGTCGTCCACCGGGAGGGGACCGTGGACGATACGGCTTCGGGAGCCGGTCATGCGGATGATCGTCTGGGCGATCTCGAGCAGCGTGATCTCCTGCGGGTTCCCGATGTTCACCGGCTCGTTCTCGCCCGACTGCATCAGGCGGATCACCCCGTCCACCAGGTCGCTGATGTAGGTGAAGCTGCGGGTCTGGCGCCCGTCGCCGAACACCGTGAGGTCCTGGTTCGACAGCGCCTGCGAGATGAAGGTGGGCACCGCGCGCCCGTCGTTGACGCGCATGCGGGGGCCGTAGGTGTTGAAGATCCGGACGATCTTCGCGTCGAGGCCGTGGTAGCGGTGATAGGCCGTCGTCATCGCCTCGGCGAACCGCTTCGCCTCGTCGTACACGCCGCGCGGGCCGATCGGGTTCACGTTCCCCCAGTAGGTCTCGCGCTGCGGGTGCTCGAGCGGGTCGCCGTAGACCTCGGAGGTCGAGGCCAGCACGAACTTCGCCCCCTTCGCCTTCGCCAGGCCGAGCGCCTTGTGCGTGCCGAGCGCGCCGACCTTCAGCGTCGGGATCGGCAGCTCCAGGTAGTCGATTGGGGAGGCAGGGCTGGCCCAGTGCAGCACCACGTCCACCGGGCCATCGATGTAGATGTAGTTGGTGACGTCGTGCTTGATGAACAGGAAGTCACGGTTCGCCAGGTGCGCGACATTGGCGATGTCGCCGGTCAGCAGGTTGTCGATCCCGACCACGCTGTAGCCCAGGTCGAGGAGGGCTTCGGCCAGGTGCGAGCCGATGAAGCCGGCCGCTCCTGTGATGACGGCGCGAGGCTTGGCCATAGGGGTGTCAGTAGGCCGGCTTGATCCAGCCGCGGAAGAGGGTGAGCCAGAGGATCTTGAAGTCGAGGCGGAGCGACCAGTTGCCGATGTAGTAGAGGTCGTACTCGATCCGCTTTTCAATCGACGTATTGCCGCGCCAGCCGTTCACCTGGGCCCAGCCGGTGATGCCGGCGCGCACCTTGTGCCGCAGCATGTACTGCGGGTAGCGCTGCTTGAACTGCTCGACGAAGTACGGGCGCTCGGGGCGGGGCCCGACCAGCGACATGTCACCCTTCAGCACGTTCCAGATCTGCGGCAGCTCGTCCAGGTCGAACCGGCGCAGCAGCCGGCCCACCGGCGTGCAGCGCGGGTCGTCTTCGGCCGCCCAGACCGGCCCCGTCTCGCGCTCGGCGTCCTCGAACATCGAGCGGAACTTGTAGACGGTGAAGGCCCGGCCGTCGAGGCCCATCCGCTCCTGCCGGTAGAAGACCGGTCCGGGGGAGGTCAGGCGCACCGCCAGCGCGATGATGGCGAACGGGATCGCGAGCACCGCCAGGGCGATGGCCGAGCAGCCGATGTCGATCGCCCGCTTGAGGGCGCTGTTCAGCCCCTGCAGCGGCACGTCGTTGATGTTGATGATCGGGACGCCGTCGAGGTCTTCGAGCCGCGCCCGGAGCGCGATGAACTCGAGCAGGTCGGGGACGACCTTCACGTCCACCCCCTCGCGCGCCGCCCCCTCGATCACCTGCACGGTCTTCGCGTGTTCCTCGAGCGGCAGCGTCACGTAGACGTGATCCACCCGCTCGCGCTGGACGATCTCCGACACCTCGCTGAGCGTGCCGAGCAGCGGCAGCCCCCGGTGTCCCAGGTAGTCGCCGCCGGCGCGGTCGTCGATGAAGCCCACGATCTGGAAGCCCAGCTCGCGGTGGTCGAGGATCCGGTCGACCACCACCCGTCCCAGGTCGCCGGCGCCGGCGATCAGCACCCGCTTCAGGCCGATGCCGGCCCGCCACCGCCGCTCGAGCAGCTGGCGGATTACCTCGCGCGACCCGAAGGTCAGGGCAACGTTCGCCACCAGGAACACCGCCCAGACGATCTGCGACACCTGGAAGGCGCCGACCTCCTTCAGGGCGGGGCTGGCGTAGTAGGCCTGGAAGTAGAGCGTGGCGACGATGCCGAAGATGACCGCGAGGACCGTGCCGACGAAGACCGCGAAGAAATCGTCCACCCGTGAGCGGCCGCGACGGAGGCGATAGAGGCCCTGGAGGTGGTAGGCGAAGGGCACCAGGATCGCGATGACCGGCAGGATCCGCAGGTACTGGCTGAGGGGGGGGTAGCCCTTGGTGACCGGCACGAGCCCCGTCTCGAACCGGAGCAGGTAAGCCAGCATGAACGCCGCGGAGGCCAGCACGGCGTCGGAGAGGACGTGGACGGCCGCCAGCAGGCGGTTGTAGCGCTTCACCATGTGGTCGGGCTGGCCGCCGGTGCCAGCGTGTCGTCAACGATCGCCGAAATCCGGGCCTTGAAGGTGTCCCGGCCGAACGCCTCGGCGTGGCGGCGCAACACCCCTTCGTCGAAGCGGGTCGCGCGCGCGCGGCGGATG
>JARKSS010000264.1 GCA_029974175.1 Vicinamibacterales bacterium | reverse complement strand
ATGGCGCGGGCGAAGGTCGGTCAGAGGCGTTTCGTGGGCCCGATCCACGATCGGGCGCTGGTGCCGCTGCCATGAGTCCCGCCGCCCGGCTCTTCGCCCTCCTTGCCATCGCCACGTTTTTCGAGGGCTTCGACACGCGTCTCGTCGCCCTGGTCCAGCCGGTGATCGGACACGAATTCGGTGCCTCCCGAGCGGAACTCGGCCGGGTCGTGGGGCTCTCGAGCATGGGTATGGTCTTCGCCTTCTTCGTGATACACCTCGCCGATCACGTCGGCCGGCGACCGGTATTCCTCGGCGCGTTGCTGGTCTACGCGCTCCTCACGCTCGCGACCGCCTTCGCGCCGAATCTCACCGTCTTCACGGTGCTCCAGGTCTTTGCGCGCATGGCTATGGTGGTCGAACTCGGGCTCGCCTATCTGATCCTGTCCGAGGAGATGCCGCCTGACGTTCGCGGGCGGGTGAACGGCGTGTTCGGCGGCTGCGTTGCCCTCGGCGCGAGCGTCCCGGACGCGCTGCTGCATCCGCTCACCGCGTGGGGGATCGGCTGGCGCGGGCTCTTCGTGATCGGCGCCGTGCCGCTCGTCCTGTTCCCGTACTACGTCGCCAACCTGGCGGAGACGAGCGCCTTCCGGGCGCGCAAGGTGCAGCGGGCCGCGGCGGGCTCGAGGCTCGCAACCGAGCTCGAGCCGTTGCGCTTGCTCGTGTCCTCGGCGTACCGCTCCCGGCTGTTCGCGATCACGGGCCTGTGGGTGATCGTCAACTTCTGGTCGGGAACCGCCCTCTATTCGTTTACGCTCTACGTCTTCGACGAGCGCAGCTGGAACGCCCGGGATCTCGTCCTGCTCCCCCTCGGCACCATCCCGTTCGGCCTCTTCGGCTACGCGTTCGCCGGCTTTGCGATGGACCGGATCGGAAGGCGATCGGCCACGAGCCTCTACCTTGCGGGCGCCAGTCTGGCGACACTCGTCTGCTACCAGGCGAGCGGGCAGGCGGCGATTCTCGCGGGCTACTTCGCGCTCGTCGGTCTCGGTGGCGTGTGGGCCATCGTCACGACCTGGACGGCAGAGCTCTTCCCGCCGGAGATGCGCGCCACGGCCAGCGGATTCGGGAACAACCTCGTGGGCCGGCTCGGACTCGTGCTGGGACCGATTGTCGCCGGGATCCTGGGCGAGGCATTCGACTCGACAGCCGATGCCGTGAGCCTGCTCGCGATCGTCCCGCTCTTCGGCGTCCCGATCGCGTGGATGCTCCCGGAGACGAGGGCGATCGCGCTCGCGCCCGGGACTGGCCCGCCCCCCTGAACGGTTCGTCTGCTCCGGCCCGATCGGGTCGGAGTCCGTGCCTATCCTCGCGGAGGTGCGCGGCAAGCGCCTGGCCCATAGTGATGACCTGCCGAATCCAGCCCCAGGAGCATTCCCAATGGTCCGACACCTGTCTCCCGCACTCCCGCGCCGCTCGCTGTTCCGCTGGATCAGCGCCCTCGGCCTGGGCAGCATGCTGCCGGCCGCGCGCGCCGCCACGCCGGATCCCGCCACGCCTTGGCACGCATTCTGTGATCGACTGAAGGAAGCCGGGGAGCAGATCCTGCGGCCGGAGGCGCCGCAGGATCCGTTCAATCGCGCCGAGGGCTACCGCTATCTCTCGCGCCTGCTGCGCGCTGCGCTGGAGCAGGAGGTGGAATGCTCGGACCCGCAGTTCCCGGTGCTTTACCAGCTCTCCAACGAAACCATCAAGATCGGCGCTGACAACCCGGACAACTTCTACCAGAACGCGCAGATCGACGGCCGTTACGACTATCGCATCCGGGGCAGCCGTGGCACGGTGAATTACATGGTGCTGTCCACCAAGGCCGGCAGCTATGGCAAGAGCAGTTCGCTGCAGCATACCGGCGCCATCGACACCACGACGCTGCAGGTCGCGCCGGATGGCAGTTTCGAGATCCTGCTGAGCGCCGCGCGCAAACCCGGGAACTGGCTGCCGATGAGCGCAGAGAGCTCGATGCTGCTGGTACGGCAGACTTTCCTCGACCGCGGCACGGAGAAGCCCGCCGCGCTGGAGATCGAGTGTCTGAACGGACCGGCGCGGCCGGCGCCGCTCGACCCTGAGCGGCTGTCCGTGCAGTTGCTCGCGGCTGCCGACTTCGTACAGGGTACGGCGCGGATCTTTGCCGACTGGTCTCAGCGTTTCAAGGCGAACCCGAACGCGTTCACGGTGCTCGATCAGGCCGAGTTCCTGCGCCAGGGCGGTGATCCGGCGATCTTCTACGCGCATGGCTACTGGGCGCTCGGGCCCGTACAGGCGCTTCTGATCGACGTGCCACCCAG
>JARKSS010000240.1 GCA_029974175.1 Vicinamibacterales bacterium | reverse complement strand
CGGCCACCACGTCGCCCACCCGCGCCCGGCACACCACGCGGCGTACCAGAACGCCGGTGATCTGGCGGAAGACCACCGGCCCGCCGTCGCGATCAATCCAGATCTCGTTCCGCTCGTTCTCGGCACCGGCGGCATCCTCGTACGCCGCCCGGTAGCGGCCCGGCCGGTACTCGATCCGCGAGACACGGCCTGCAACCGGCATCCGGTTGACGTGCACGTCGAGCGGCGACAGGAAGATGCTCACCTGGCGCCACGCTCCTGGCGGAGGCACGCCCGGCTGCGGGTCGCCGGCAATGACGACGCGGCCGTCGGCGGGCGACAGCACCGCGTCAGCGTCGGCCGGCGGATGCCGCTCGGGATCGCGGAAGAAGAAGGCGAACGCGGCGGCGAGGAGCGCGAACGGCAGGCCGAGGCGCGGGCGTCTGAAGGCCGTGAGGATGAGTGCGGGCAGCAGGGCGCCGGCGATGAACGGGTAGCCCGCGCGGTCGATCTTCATGGAGCGAGGAAAGCGGGCCGGGCCTCGGCGCCCCGGTCGGGCGACGGTGCCCGGCCTCTATTGGCTGCGGTCACCCCTGCTGCAGGCTCGGGGACTGGAGTGGGGGACGATCCCGGTAGCGGCGCACGATCGCTTCCATCCGGTCCTTCAGCTGGAGCTTGCGTTTCTTGAGCGTGATCTCTTCGACTTGTTCGGGATCCGACAGGTAGTGCTTGGTCGAGAGCACGTGCAGGCGCTCTTCGAGTTCGTGGTGCTTCTTCGCGAGCTGACGGAACTCCTCATCGGTTTCGAGCAGCAGGGGCCTCAAATCCTGTGAGTCTGCCGTCATTCTCCCCTCCTTGCCAGGCTGTAGCTGGACACGCGGCTGCACCCGCGGAAGATGATTGAGTCGAACAGGCAGGGACTGGTCGGGTGAGCACCGACGCACATCCTAGCCGGAAGGTACCATAACGACAGGGCCGATTCAAGCCGAATCCGGTCGGAGTTTCACCACCTCGGCGAGCCGGTCGCACCACAGGATCAACGCGTCCTCGACGGGCGACGAGTAGTAGTTCTTGCGCACGCCGACGGTGCGGAAGCCCAGCCGGCCATAGAGCCGCAGGGCCGGGAGGTTCGACCGCCTGACCTCGAGGGTGGCGCGCTGCGCTCCCAGGCCGGCCGCCAGGCGCAGCACGAACCGCAGCAGCGCCTGCCCCGCTCCTTTCCCACGATGCGCCGGTCCGACGGCGACGTTGTTCAGGTGCAGTTCGTCGTGCACGATCCAGGCGGTGCAGAACGCGGCCACGCGGCCGCCGGGCTCGCGCAGCACGTAGCCGTACGAGATGCCGACGTTCTGCAGTTCCCAGAGGAACATGTCGCGCGACCACGGGTTGCTGAACGAGGCGCGCTCGATTTCCAGCACCTCGTCGAGGTGGTGCTCCGACAGGGTCTCGACGCGCCAGCCCGGCGGCAGCACCTCGGCCGCCCACGCGGGTTGCGCCTCTGGAACAAGGGGCAGTTCGCTCACCGCCCGTCCTCGCGCGGGTTGGCATCGCTCGCCGCGGTCGCGGCGCGCCGTCGATCGCGGGCCAGCTCGGCATCGGGCCGGCGGACGTAGAGCGGGCGGACCCCGTGCGGCGGCGTGGCCCGCCCTTCCGCCGCGCGCCGGCGTGTGATTGCAGCGATGGCGCCCGCCAGCAACGGGACCTCGGGAAGCACGGTCCAGGCACGCTCGCGCGCGTTCTGCTCGATGAGGGAGCGGTAGGCCAGCGCGCCGTCGCCCATCCACACCACCGGCCTGTTACCGACGAGCGTCTCCCATCGGCCGAGCACGTCGCCGGGGGATGCGACCTCTGGGCCAGCCAGCGCCGTGTGCTCTTCCGGGGTGCCGAGGCTGGCGAACACCTCGCCTCGCCGCGCATCCATCCACGCCGCCACCAGCGAGGTCGAGCCGGCCGGCTCTCGCGCCGACCAGGCAAGCGCCTCGAGCGCCGAGACGCCGACCACCTTGCGGCCGTGCGCGAAGGCGAGCCCCTGGATCGTCGCGATGCCGATGCGCAGGCCGGTGAACGAGCCGGGTCCGGCGGCGACGCCGTAGAGATCGACGTCGGCAAGCCCGAGCCCGTGACGCTGCAGCATGTCGAGGATGTCGCCCGGCAGGCGCGACGCATGGGTGTGGTTCGGGTCGCCCGACCAGGCTTCCAGCAGCTGGTCGTCGCGCGCCAGGGCAAGGGAACCGGCGCGGGTGGTGGTGTCGAGCGCGAGCACGAGCATGGATGCGGCTCGCGTCATTGTAGACTGTCTCGAAGCTCGAGCCCGCATGCCGTCACCCGTCGATCCCAGGTCGTCCCCGCCCGTCGCTGCCGCCACGCCAGCGATGCGGCAATATCTCGACGCGAAGCGCCAGTACCCCGATGCCATCGTCTTCTTTCGCATGGGCGACTTCTACGAGGTCTTCTATGAGGACGCCCTGGTGGTCGCCCGCGCGCTCGAGCTGACCCTCACTTCGCGGGCAAAGGACTCGAACGGCGGCGCCATCCCCATGTGCGGCGTGCCCTACCACTCGGTGGACGGCTACCTGGCCCGCCTGGTGCGAAGAGGGTTCCGGGTTGCCATCTGCGAGCAGGTCGAGGACCCCAAGAAGGCGAAGGGGCTGGTGCGGCGCGAGGTGGTGCGCGTCGTCTCGCCCGGCACCCTGACCGACGCGGCGTATCTCGAGGCGCGCGAGCCGGCCTTCATCATGGCGCTGGCGCCGGCTGTTGCGCCGCCGCCCCGCCCGGCGGCGCGTACGGCCGACCCGTCCACCTTGTCGCTGCCCATTCCCACCGCGCCCGGGCCCGACCCGACGCAGGGAGCCGCGTCTGGCGCACAGCTGGTGGGGGTGGGGGTCGCGCTGGTGGACCTCTCCACCGGCGAGTTCACGGCCGCGGAGTATTCGGGGCCCGCCGGGCTGCAGGCGCTGGCCGACGAACTGGGCGTGCTGCGGCCGCGCGAGATCGTGATCCCCGACGACTTCGCCCTCGACGTCCAGCTGCCCGCCGTCGCCGGGGCCGGTATTCCCACGACCCGGGTGGAGGCCTGGACCTTCGAGGCCGAGAGGGCCCGCGCGGTGCTGCTCGAGCAGCTTCGGACGACGAGCCTCGAGGGCTTCGGCCTCGAGGGACGGTCGCTGGCGGGGCGGGCGGCGGGCGGCCTCATTCGCTACCTCCGCGATGGCCAGAAGGCCGACCTCGCACACGTGCGCGAGGTGGCCTTCCGCCAGGCTGCCGACGCGATGGTGGTGGACGCCGTCACGCTGCGGCACCTCGAAGTGGTGGAGGCGTCCGGTGGCGGGCGCGCCGGCTCGCTGCTCGACGAGATCGATCGGACCGTGACGGCCATGGGCGGCCGGGCGCTGCGTGCCTGGCTGCTGCGGCCGTTGCTGTCGCTCGAGCGGGTGCGCGACCGGCTCGACGCCGTCGAGGACTTCGCCTTTCACACCACCGAGCGGGCCAAGTTCCGGGAGGCGCTCAAGGCCGTGCAGGACCTCGAGCGGCTGGTGGCCCGGGTGGCCCTCGGCTCGGCCGGTCCCCGCGACCTGGTCGGGTTGAAGGTGTCGCTGGGGGCAGTCCCCCGGCTGCGGCACATCCTCTCCAGCCTGCAGGCGCCGCTGGCCGCAAGCCTCGCGGCGGCGTTGGACGACGTCCCCGAGGTTCGTTCGCTCATCGAGGCGGCCGTGGTGGACGACCCGCCGGCCCTCGCCCGCGAGGGCGGCTTCGTGCGCGACGGCTTCGACGCCGAGCTGGACGAGGCCCGCGCCATCAGCCGCACCGGCAAGCAGGTCATCGCGCGCATGGAGGAGGAAGAGCGCGCGCGCACCGGGATCGCCTCGCTGAAGGTGCGCTACAACCGGGTGTTCGGCTACTACATCGAGGTGTCGAAGGCGAACCTGCACGCGGTCCCCGCCGACTACCAGCGCAAGCAGACGATTGCCGGCGGCGAGCGCTTCGTGACGCCCGCGCTGAAAGAGCACGAGGAGAAGGTGCTCGGCGCCGAGGAGCGCATCCTCGCGCGCGAGATCGAGATCTTCGAGCGGCTCCGGGCGGCGGTGGCGGCCGAAGCCCCGCGCATCCAGGACACGGCGAAGCATGTGGCCGCGCTCGACGTGCTTGCCGCGCTGGCCGAGGTGGCGACCGTCAACAACTACACGAAGCCGCACGTCCACGACGCCGACGAGATCGTCATCGTCGAGGGGCGGCACCCGGTCGTGGAGCGGCGCTCGCGCGACCCCTTCGTACCGAACGACACCCTGCTCGACGGTTCGGGACACCAGCTGATCGTGCTGACCGGCCCCAACATGGGCGGCAAGTCCACCTACCTTCGGCAGACGGCGCTCGTGTGCCTGATGGCGCAGGTCGGCTCCTTCGTCCCGGCACGCGAGGCCAAGCTTGCGCTGGTCGATCGCATCTTCGCGCGCGTGGGGGCCTCCGACAACATCGCCCGCGGCCAGTCCACCTTCATGGTGGAGATGCAGGAGACGGCCAACATTCTGCACTCGGCCACCTCGCGCAGCCTGGTGATCCTCGACGAGATTGGGCGCGGGACCGCAACCTTCGACGGCCTCAGCCTGGCGTGGGCCGTGGCCGAGCACCTGGCCACCAATCCCCGCGCGCGTCCCAAGACGATCTTCGCCACGCACTACCACGAGCTGACCGACCTGGCCGACGGCATCCCCGGCGTCGTCAACTACCACGTGGACGCGCGCGAATGGCACGACGAGATCGTGTTCCTCCGGAAGGTCGTCCCGGGGCGTGCCGACCGCAGCTACGGCATCCAGGTGGCGCGCCTCGCGGGGCTGCCTCCCAAGGTGGTGGAGCGTGCGCGCGAGATCCTGAGCGCCCTCGAGCAGGACGAACTGACGCGGGGTGGACGCCCCTCGATCAGCCGCACGCCCACTGAGCCGCAGCAGCAACTCGGGCTGTTCCAGGCGCTTCCCTCGCCGAGAGCCGAGCGGATCGTGGAGCGGCTGCTGGCCCTCGACCCCAACCACCTGACGCCGCTCGAGGCGCTGACGCTGCTCGCCGAGCTGCGCCGCGACGCCCAGGAGTCATGAGGCGGCTTGCCCTGCTCGCGCTGCTTCTGTCGTTCGCGGCGTCCGAGGCGACCGCCGCATCGCGCTACCTGCCCCACCTGCGCTTCCGCGTGCTGGTCACGCCGCACTTCCGCATCTATTACCACCAGGGGGAAGAGCACCTGGCGCGCGAGCTGGCCGCCATTGCCGAGTCGGTGCAGCGGGAACTGCCGCCGAGGCTCGGCCTTCCCGCCCCTTCCGTCACGCACGTCGTTCTGGCCGACCAGGACGATGCGTCGAACGGCAGCGCGTTCCCGGTGCCGTACAACACGATCACGCTCACCGCGGCCTGGCCTGCCCAGTCGGAACTGATCGGGTTCACGCGCGAGTGGCTGCGGCTCGTGTTCGTGCACGAGTACGCCCACATCCTGCAGACCGGCCAGTCGCGCGGCTGGGCGTCGGTGATGCGCGGCATCTTCGGCCGCTCGCCGCTGGCCTTCCCCAACCTCGCACTGCCGCTGTGGCAGATCGAGGGGTTTGCCACCTGGGTGGAATCGCGTGAGACCGGCGAGGGTCGGGTGAGGGCGGGCGACGCCGCGACGATCGTCCGCCAGCGCGTGCGCGGGGCAGGCCCCGAGCCGATCGACCGCTACAACGGCGGCTTGGTGGACTGGCCCGGCGGGAACGGACCGTACCTCGTCGGCGGATTCTTCCACGAGTACCTGGTGTCGCGGTTCGGCGAACGGAAGCTGCGCGAGCTCATCGAACGGCAGGCGGGGCGGGTCCACTACTTCGGGGCGGGTGCCTTCGAGGCGGTGCTCGGTGTACCACTTCGCGACCTCTGGGGTGACTTCATGCGCTCAGCAGAGTCGGTCTCCGTGCCCACTGCCGGGGCCTCAGCGCCGGCTGGCGCAGCGGCACCGGCACTCGAGGCGCGCGCTCCTGCGCGGCTCACCCGCCACGGCTTCCTTGTCGGGAACCCGCGCTTCACCGCGGACGGCTCTGCTCTCCTTTACACCTTGCATACGCCGCACCGGTTCCCGGCCATCATGCGGCTCGACCGTGGAGGTGCCGGGAAGAGCACGGCGGAAACCCCGCACGAGATCGCCACCCAGTACGGCGCCGAGGCACTCAGCGTGGGCGACGACGTGGTGGTCTTCGACCAGCTCGAGCTCGAGACGAACGTGGCGCTTCGGGCCGACCTCTACGCGGTGTCTCTTCGAGGCGGGCCGGTTGCGACGCTGACCGAGGGGGCCCGCATCCTTCAGCCCTCCCTCTCGCCAGACGGGGCCTCGCTGGTGGCCATCGAGATCACCGGTGGCCGGCGTGCGCTGGCGTGGTTCGACGTGAGACGTCGGGGCGACGGACGGATCACGCTCGATAGGCGGCCGGGCCCGGATGGCGGCGGCCAGGCAGGCTCGCCGTGCTGGTCACCCGACGGCCGGCTGGTGGCCTTCGAGCGTCGCGTGCCCGGTGGCCCCTCGCAGATTGCGGTGGCTGATCCCGCAACCGGCGACGTTCGCGTGCTGGCCTCTTCCGCGCATTCCCGTCTCGTCACACCCGTGTGGACGCCTGGCGCAGGGCTCGTTGTCTTCGCGTCAGATCACCCGGCCGGGAGCGCCCCCGACGCGGCGCTGGCACGCTCGTTCCAGCTTTACACCGTCCCGGTCGAGGGCGGGCCTGTCCGTCGCCTGACATCGGTGCCTGGCGGGGCGACTTCGCCGGCCA
The DNA here is from genome assembly GCA_029974175.1 of Vicinamibacterales bacterium. Classification (GTDB taxonomy): domain Bacteria; phylum Acidobacteriota; class Vicinamibacteria; order Vicinamibacterales; family Fen-181; genus JARKSS01. Next base: position 3,192 of record JARKSS010000240.1, on the reverse strand, counting down.
TCTCGCCCGATGGGCGGCACGTGGTCTTCGTGGGGTACACGGAAGAAGGTGCGGACCTCTTCGAGCTGCCGTTCGACCCCGCGTCGGCCGAAGAGGTGGAATGGCCCGAGGCCGCGCCAGGCGCCGGAGCCGCTCCTGCTCCGCTCCCGCAGTTGGAGGACCGGGGCTACTCCCCCATCGACACGCTGTGGCCGCGCGAATGGATGCCGGTGGGCGATACCTCCGGCGACATGCTGCGAGTCGGGCTGGCCACGGGCGGCATCGACGTATTGGGGCGTCACGCGTGGGGGGCGAGGCTGCGGTGGCGCGTCGGGTCGCAAACCGAAGCGGTGAACGGCCTGCACCGGGGCCGCCCGGACGTGGACCTCGGCTACACCTACGACCGCTGGCGGGTTCCGCTGTGGATCTCGGCATCCGACGAGACGTCGTTCCTGGCCGTGCGAACCCCGTCGGGCGGCCGCCTGCCCGACGCGGAGCTGCGCGAGCGAAGCGTGAGCGCCGGCCTGCTGCTGCCGTTCGCCCGCATTCGCCGCCTGCAGCTGTGGCAGGCCGCGTTCAAGTACGAACGAAGCACGCTCCAGGCCACCCGCGCCGCCGCGCCACGGACGTTCCTGAGGCACGCCATCGAGGCGGGATGGAGGCTCGACACCACGCGTCGGTACGGATACTCGATCAGCCAGGAGGAGGGCGTCGCGCTCGGTATCGGCACCGAGCAGGTGAGGCGGGCGTTCGGCGCCGACGGCGATGCGCAGGCGTGGACCGCCCAGGCGCGCGCCTTCCAGCGGTTGGGCGGGCGTCACGCCGTGCTTGCGGCGAGGGTTGGCGGCGCCTTCTCGAGCGGCGACCGCAACGTCCGGCGCGTGTTCTTCCTGGGGGGCGCGGCCCCCGCGAGGTCGGTCGTTGACCTAGGGAGCGACGCCGTCGAGATGCTGCGCGGCCTGGAGAAGGAGGCCTATGCCGGCACGCGGGTGCTCTCGGGCAGCCTCGAGTACCGCTTTCCGCTCGCCCGGGTGGAGCGGGGGTGGCGCACGGCCCCGCTGTTCCTGCGCGCGGTCCACGGTGCGATTTTCGCCGACGTGGGGCACGCCTGGAGCGCCGGGTCCCGCTTCGCGTGGTCGGACTTCAAGACATCGGCCGGCGTCGAGCTGTCGCTGGACGCCGTGATCGGGTTCGGCCTGCCGCTGACCCTCAGCGGCGGGATGGCGTGGGCGCGCGACGGAGCAACGGGCCAGCGCCTCGCCCCCCGGCCGTACATCCGCGTCGGCCGGGCCTTCTGACTCGGGAGTGAACGCAAGCGACGCGCGGGTTCGGGCCGCGCCGCGGAGGACGTGATGAAGCCGCCAGTCGAGTACGAACACCCTTCCCCACTCTCGTTCGGGGGCTACGAGCCCGCCCGATCGTTCGACGACGCGCGGGCCATCGTGCTGCCGGTTCCCTTCGAGCGGACGACCAGCTACGTCACCGGCACGCGGAACGGCCCGCGCGAGATCCTGCTCGCCTCTGGGCAGGTGGAGCTGTGGGACGAGGAGACGGGAAGCGACGCCTGGAGCCGCGGCATCGTCACGCTTCCAGAGATGGAGCTGCCCTACAACGACATCCGCGTGGCGCTCGACGAGATCCGTCGCGTCGTCGCCGGGTTGATCCCGCACCAGAAGTTCCTCGTCGTCCTCGGCGGCGAGCACTCGATCAGCGTGCCGGTGGTCGAGGCCTACGCGGCCGCGACGCCGAACCTCTCGGTGCTCCAGATCGACGCGCACGCCGACCTGCGCAATTCCTACCAGGGCAGCCGCTACAGCCACGCCTGCGCCATGCGCCGCATCGTCGAGCTGGTGCCCTGCACGCAGGTGGGAATCCGAAGCCTCTCGCGCGAGGAGTCGCGCGCGATCCCGTCGCTTCGGACGCGGGTGTTCTGGGATCACGACATGCGCCGGGAGCCCGACTGGATCGAGAAGGTGGTCGAAGGGTTGTCCGAGACGGTTTACATCACGATCGACGCCGACGGCCTCGACCCCGCGATCATGCCGGCGGTCGGCACCCCGGAGCCCGGGGGCCTCTCCTGGCCCGAGACAACCGCGCTTCTCAAGGCGGTGCTGTCACGGCGGCGCGTGGTGGCCTGCGACCTGGTGGAGCTGAACCCGCTGCCGGGGATGGTGGGACCGAACTTCCTCTGCGCGAAGCTGATTTACAAGATCCTCAGCTACCGATTCGGACAGGCGTAGCGACGGGGCGACGGGCGTGGACCGGGCCCTGGCCCCGTCCACGCCGCCCTAGTTGTTGATCTGCCCGAGTTCCTTCTCCGCAAGGCTGGCGTACGGCGACTGCGGGAACTCGTCGCCGATGCGGCGAAGCGTCTGCTGCGCCTCGGCCGTCTTGCCGGCCTGCAGGTACGTCCTGGCAAGCTGCATCAGGATGGCGTCCGCCGGAAGGTCGGTATCCTTGAGCGCGCTCAGTTCCTTGTAGGCGGTAATGGCCTGATCGTACTGACCCGCCGCCGCCTGCGTGTTCGCCAGGCCCAGCCGCGCCATCCGGCCGTAGAGGCCGGTGCCCGCCCGGTCAATCACCTCGCGGTAGCGCTGCTCGGCTTCCTTGTGACGGCCGAGCGTGGCAAGGATCGCCGCGGCGTGGTATCCAGCAGCGATGCCCGGCTGGGAGGACGGGTGAGCCTCGGCCGCGACCATGAACTTCTGCAACGCGGCCTCGAGCTTCGCACGCTCGGTGGGGAAGCTGCCGGACGAAGGGGCGGGGCTGTTGGGGCCGGGTGTCGCCGGCACCACCGGCGCGTCGGCGACGGTCATCGCGTCGGCCAGCAGCGTGCGGGCATCTGAGTCGGCCGACTTGCGCCACGCGGTGACCGCCACCACGGCGACGAGGATCAGCGCCACGGTCACCAGGCCCGCGATGATCGGCTTGCGGTAGATCTCGAAGGTCTCCCGTGCGCGCGCAACCGACAGGGCGAACTCGTTTTCCTTCAGGCGGCGTCGTTCGATTCTCTTCATGTCGCTTCCAGGCGAGCCGCAGCTCGCGGTCCCCTCCAGCCTTCGCTCGCTTCTCGCTTCCAGGCGAGCGCTGCTGGCTTGCCAGCCGTAGCTCCCCTCGATCCTGGGCGAACGTTGCTGGCTTGCCAGCCGTAGCTCGCTTCTCGATTCTAAGCGAGCGTAGGCTGGCGTCCCCGGCCAGACTCGAACTGGCGAC
>JARKSS010000216.1 GCA_029974175.1 Vicinamibacterales bacterium | reverse complement strand
CCATGTCGGCCAGCAGCTCCTCCGAGGGCTCGTCCTCGACGACGATGGCCATGTTCCTCACGTGGCGCTGGAAGTCGGGAGGGATCGTGTCGATCGCCTCGGATACGAGCTTGCGGAAGGCGGCTCGGGTCATGGGCGGCGCTGGTAGTAGTCGCAGTCCCGCCGCACGCAACAGCGGTCGCACAGGGGCCGGGGCTTGCAGACGCGGCGGCCGTGGAGGATGAGCGTATCGGACGCGCGGGTCCACTGTTTCTTCGGCAGCAGCGCGCACAGCTGCTGTTCGACCAGGTTCGGGTCGTCGCCGTTCGCGAGGCCGATCCGGTTCGACACGCGAAGCACGTGCCGATCGACCGGAAGCGCCGGCACCCCCAGCGCGTGCGCCAGCACGACGTTTGCGGTCTTTCGGCCCACGCCCGGCAGGGTCACGAGGGCCTCCAGGCTGGCAGGCACCAGCCCGCCGTGCTGGAGGACCAGCCCGCGCGACATCCCGATGAGCGCCCGCGCCTTCTGGCGGAAGAAGCCGGTCGGCTTGATCGCGGCCTGCAGCTCTTCTTCGTCTGCGGCCGCCAGCGAGGCAGCGTCGGGGTAGCGCTGGAACAGCCCGGGCGTTACCTCGTTCACCCTCGCGTCGGTGGTTTGCGCCGACAGGATCGTGGCGACGAGCAGCTCGAACGGGTCGCGGTAGTGCAGCTCGGTGTCGGCGTTGGGGTACTGCGCCGCGAGGGCCCGGAACACGCGCCTGGCTTCGGCCTGCGTCTTCATCCCGCCTTCAGTGCACCGGCCCCTTGCCCCACGCCACTCCGGGATTCTGCTCGGCGAACACGCGCAGGTGCTCCTGCAGCGCCGCGACGAGGTTGGATACCATCGGCAGCGGCACGACGATGTTGGCACGGACGGGGGCGCGCACCGTGTGCTCGCTCTCGGCTTCGCGGAGGTCACGCTCGGAGAGCGGCAGCACTTCGCAGAAGGTGAGCGTGAGGTCGAACGGAGTATGGGCGATCGCGCAGAAGTTCGAATAGATCCGCGGCGCCGCGCCCGGATCGGCGGGAACAATCGTGAAGTTGATCTGTTTCGGCTCGGGCATGGGGGTAACGATATCAGTATTTCCGCATCACCCCAACGACGACTCCCTGCACCCGCACCTGGTCGGCCGGCACGACCAGCGGCTCCATGGCCGGGTTCGCCGGCTGCAGGCGGATGTGCCCGTTCTCGCGGTAGAACTTCTTGAGCGTCACATCCGAGTCGCCGAGCAGCGCGATCACCATCTCGCCGTTCTCGGCCGTCTTCCGGTCCTCGACGATGACGTAGTCGCCGTCGCGGATCTGCTCGTCGATCATCGACTCGCCGCGGACCCGCAGCACGTAGGTGTCGCGCTTGCCGACGAGCGCCTCAGGCACCGCGATCGTCTCAGAGGTGGCGATGGCCTCGATGGGCGCCCCCGCCGCCACGTAGCCGAGCAGCGGCAGCTCCACCGCGCGCCCCCCTGTGCGCGACGGCAGCAGCTCAACCGATCGACTGCGGTTCCAGGTCCGCTTGATGAACCCCTTCTCCTGCAGGTTCGTCAGGTGCTTGTGCACGGTGGCCAGCGAGGAGAGGCCGAAGCGGCGGCCGACCTCCTCGAGGCTGGGGGCGTAGCCGTGCTGCTGGATGAACTCGTTGAGGTAATCCAGGATCTCGCGCTGGCGCTTGGTCAGTGGCAACACGCGGTCCTCCTCGGGCGGCAGGTGGTCCGCCCAGCACTCTACGCAAAGGAAAGGCGAAAGTCAAGCCGCAGGCCTGAAGGCTGCTGATGCCCGGCCGCATTGGCCGGCCGGGGCCGTTGTGCCCTACACTCGGTGCAGGACCCACATCAGTGACTTGCCCGCTGCGCCCGCTGCTCGTGCCCGTCCTGGTGCTTGTGCTGGCCCCGCTGGGAGTGACGGCCGCCTCGCAGGCGAACCCGGGAGCGCCCGGCCGCGCCGAGGCGCGGCGCCTGCTCGAGAAGGTGACGCGCATCGTCGAGCGGGGGAGCCGGCCCAAGGCCGGCCCGCTGCGGACGACGATCACCGAGCGCGAGCTCAACGCGTACTTTGCGCACGATGGGGCGGCCGACCTGCCCGTCGGGGTGACGCAGCCCGCGCTCGTCCTCCACGGCAATCGCCGTCTCGCGGGCAGCGCGGTCGTCGATCTCGACGCGGTCCGGGCCCACCACAAGCCCAGGGGCATGCTCGACCCGATGAACTACCTCACCGGGAAGCTGCCGGTGGTTGCCTCCGGCGTGCTGGACGCCCGCGACGGGAAGGCCCGCCTCCATCTCGAGTCGGCTTCGATCGCGGGGATCCCGGTGCCGCGCACCGTGCTGCAGGAGGTCGTGTCTTACTACACGCGCTCGCCCGAGCTCCCCGAGGGTATCAACCTTGCCGACCCGTTCCCGCTCCCTGCCGGCATCAAGGCGATCGACCTCGATCGACGCGGCGAGGCCGTCGTCGTACAGTAGGCTGGTGACCGACGCTGCCTACCTCGAGACGCCGCTGCGGCGGTTCAAGGGGGTCGGTCCCCTGCGGGAGCAGGCGCTGCGCAAGATCGGGTTGGAGACGGTCGAGGATCTGCTGCTCCGGCTTCCGTTCCGCTACGAGGACCGCACCTCGTTCACCCCGGTGGCGGCCGCGGCCGAAGGGGAGCGGGTCACGGTGGCGGGCGAGCTAATCAACTGCCGCCTGCGGTGGACCGGCCGGCGCGGGTTCAAGGTGTTCGAGGCGGTGGTTCGCGACGAGTCGGGCGGCCTGCTCGTCGTCTGGCCGAACCAACCCTACCGGCAGAACACGATTCGGGCGCACACTCGCGCGATCCTGCACGGGCCCGTTGTCCGCTACCGGGGCGTTCTCCAGTTGAGCAATCCCGACATCGAGATCCTGGACGAGGACGGGGGAGACTCGCTGCACACCGGGCGCATCGTGCCGGTGTACGAGAAGGCCGGACCGATGACCGCACGGATGCAGAGGCGGCTGGTGCACGAGGTGCTGCGGGAGCTGCCGGCCGACCTGGACGACCTTCTGCCGGCCGCGCTGCGCGAGGCGGCCGGGCTGCCGGGGCGCGCCGAGGCGCTGCGGGGGGCGCACTTTCCCGCGGCGGGGACGCCGGCGCGAGAGCTGGAGCGCTTTCGGACGCCCGCCATCCGACGGCTCATCTTCGAGGAGTTCTTCCTGTTCCAGGCCGGCCTGCTGGAGCGGCGTGCCGAGGCGGCCTCGCGGCCCAAGCCGTTCGTCCCCGAGGTGAACGACCGGGTGCGGGCCGCCGTCAGGGCGGCGCTGCCGTTCCGGCTGACGGCCGGGCAGCGCCAGGCCCTGGCCGAGATCGTGGAGGACATGCGGCGGCCGGTGCCGATGAACCGGCTGCTGCAAGGGGACGTGGGGTCGGGCAAGACCGTGGTGGCGGCCCTGTCGGCGCTGGTGGCGCTCGAGAACGGATTCCAGGCGGCGCTGATGGTGCCCACCGAGATCCTGGCCGAGCAGCACCTGCTGGTGCTCTCGCGGCTCTTCGCCCAGACGCCGTTCCGCCCGGCGCTGCTCACCGGCGCCACGCCGGCCGCCGAGCGCGCCGTGCTGCTGCGGGAGGTGGCGGGGGGACGCGTGGGGCTGCTCGTGGGCACGCACGCCCTCCTCGAGGAGCCGGT
>JARKSS010000205.1 GCA_029974175.1 Vicinamibacterales bacterium | reverse complement strand
CTCGCCCAGGAGGGGCTGGTCGACCCGATAGCTCCCCCGGCGGCTCCCTCGGTGGCTCCCTCGGGGGGGCGGCCGGCGGCGATCGTCGATCTCGGCTGGATCGGCTCGCTGCACGACGCGCTCGCCCGGCTGCTGGCCGAGGAGGGCGCGCCCCCGGTCGACTGCTACCTGTTCGGCATCGAGGCGGTGAAGGACGCGACCTTCCTCGACCGCCGCCGCGGCTTCTTCTTCGACCACAACCGCGGGCAGGGCGCGGACGTACTGCCGCGGCGCGACGACCAGCGCGCCTTCCTCGAGGTGTTCTGCGCCGCCGACCACGGCACCGTCACCGGGCTCGCGGCCATGCCGGACGGCCGGATCGCCGCCGAGACCGATCCCGCCTGGGCCGGTCCGGTGGCCGCCTGGGGCCTCGGCACGGTGCGCGCCACGCTCGACGCCTTCGCGGGCGCGCTGGCGGCGGAACTGGCCGGGCCACCCTCCGCCGGGGCGGTCCTGGCGCTCCGCCCGGTGATCGGCGACCTCCTGCGCACCTTCTGGCTCGACCCGGCGCCCGCCGAGGCGCGGGCCTGGGGCAGCTTTCCCTTCAATCTCGGCGAGGGCCATGGCAGCTTCACCGCCGCCCTCGCCACGCCTTACCGCGTGGCCGACCTCCGCCGGGTAGCGAAGGGCGGCAAGGCCCTGAAGAAGCACGAGCATTTCTGGGTGGAAGGCGGGATCGCCGCCACGCCGCAACCGCTCCGCACCCTCATCTCCACCGCCCGCCGCCTGCGCCGCGCCCGGAGCCCGGCCCCGCGATAGGGGCCGCTCCGCGGGCCCCGGAACACCGGCTAAGCGATATTATGATGACATGAACGACAGGACGGCCGGATCCCGAAGGATCCGGCCGTCCGCGGAAAGCTTCTGCCCGAAGATTTCAGCCGGAAGGCCCGGCCGGTGTCAGACGAGGTGGTCGATCTCGATCGCGCTGACCTTGGCGTTGTCGCGCACGCTGATGAAGTCGAGGTCGAGCTGGCCGTCGGTGACGGTGACGTTGAAGGTTTCCTTGGTGGCGATGTTCTTGCCGCCGGCCTCGGCGAAGACGTCGTAGTTGTCGAGAACGAGCTTGCCCTCGGCCTTCACGTCGAACAGCCGCTGCCCGGCGCCGTTGAGGTAGATCTCGGCGAACTTCAGCGTGACCGCGTAGGTGCCGTTGTCGACCGCGGCGTCATAGCTGAAGTTGCCATAGCGCTCGGTCTGGTAGAGCGCGTCGAGCTCGGTCCCGGCGATCGCGGCGCTGGTCTTGTAGGTGCTGCCGCCGAAGTAGAAGGAGTCGGCCTGGTATTCGAGGTAGGCCGGGCCGCCGGCATTGATCGCGACGTGGTCACCGCTCCCGCTGCTGCCCGTGCTCGTGTCAGCGCTGCTGCCCGTGCTGCTGCCCGTGCTGCTGCCGGTCGAGGGTGCCGACGGCGTGCTCGTCGTCGGCGTGCTGCCGCCGAGCAGCGCGGCGAGCAGCTCGGCCGCGCCCTTGCTGGTCGCGAGGCTGCCAGCCACCGGCGAGAGGTCGGCGAGCGTCGCGCCGAGGCCCTTGTCGGCATTCACGAAATAGTCGTCGACATAATAGGCGGCGGTCGGTTTCGAGTTCTGCAGGATCAGGTTCGAGCCCGCGGTGCCGCCCGTGTAGCTCATCATGATGTTGTTGTTCACGCTGCTGCCGGCGGGCGCGAAGATCGTCGTGCCGTTGTGGACGAGGTCCGGCACGTTCAGCAGGGTGTTGTTGTTGATGGCGATGCCGCTGCCCGAAGACACGCTGATACCCCGGAGCATGCCGGTATAGATCAGGTTGTCCTCGATGGTGACGTTGGTGTAGGTGCCGTCGGCCATGAAGATGCCCTGCACGCTGGCGATCGTGCTCGGCAGGAACCAGTTGTCGGAGATCGAGACGTTGCTCGATGTGCCCTCGAACTGGATGAAGTCGTTGTGGACGCTGCCGATCGTGTAGTAGTGGCCGTTGCTGTGATTGCCGTGGATCGCGGCGTTGCTGAGCCCCGAATACTTCATGGCGTCGCGGCCGACATAGTCGAGGGAATTGTTGCCCACGTCGACGTTGACGCCGCCGAAGATCACGATGCCGCTGTCGACGTCATGAACGTTGTTGTTCTGCAGCTCGACGTTGGTGCCGTTGCGGACATAGATGCCGTAATGGCCGGCATAGACGCCGTCGACGCTGCCCTTGACCTCGGAATTGACGACGGAAATGCCCTTGCTGTAGTTCTCGATCGAGATGACGCCGCGGCCGTTGCTGCCGTTCATCCCGCTGTCGAACTCGATGCCGTCGAACTTGAGGTTGGTGGCGCCCCAGGTCTGCAGCGTGCTGATGCTGGCGCCGAGGCTGTGCTCGGCGCGGATGGTGACGGCGCTCGAATAGTCGTTGGTGAGCCGGAGCGATCCGTAGTTGCCATCCTTCAGGATGATCGTGTCACCCCCCTGCGCGTTCGCAAGGGCAGTGAGCAGGCCGCTCTGGTTGGCTACGGTAGTTGTAGACATGACCGTCTCTCGTTCCTTAAAGATTTTTCTGAGGCCCCGGCACACCTGTCCAAGCAAAGACTCCAGCTGAAGTGCCGAAGATTGCCTCTGGACAGTCGCGCTCTGGAGTCAGGGCCCGATTTCACGACGGGGTCAGGACTCGTATTCTTTCCTCTTCGGTTATGAGTCACCCGTCTCGCTGCACCAGCTAGCATCCGGTCGTCGGACTTCGCAATTGTTCCTGAATCTGTCGGCAAGATGCTGCTCATCCCCCGGCTTGCGATCGTCAGGATCACCCCTGACGGGTGATGCGGCGATGCCGCGCTGCAGCAAGAACCGGCCGGCGCCGGCGCACCCGCGCCTTGTGCTGCGGGGATGCGGCTTATACTCAGGGAGACGGTGTGTTGCTGGCCGGCTCCGCCCCCTGCGCCGGGGCCGGGGCCGGACGAACGGGGGGCAGAGTAATGAGGATCACCGTTTTCGGAACCGGATATGTCGGTCTCGTCCAGGGGACCGTGCTGGCCGAGGTCGGCCACGACGTGCTCTGCGTCGACGTCGACCAGGCCAAGGTGGACGGGCTGAAGGCGGGGCGGATCCCGATCTACGAGCCGGGCCTCGAGGAGCTCGTGAGGAAGAACCATGCCGAGGGGCGGCTGAACTTCACCACCGACGCGGCCGAGGGCGTGCGGCACGGCCGCATCCAGTTCATCGCCGTCGGCACGCCGCCCGACGAGGACGGCTCGGCCGACCTGCGCTACGTGCTCGCAGTCGCCGCGACGATCGCCGAGCACATGGCCGAGCCGAAGGTCGTGGTGAACAAGTCGACCGTGCCGGTCGGCACCGCCGACAAGGTGCGGGCGAAGATCGCCGAGGTGCTGGCGGCGCGCGGCAGCGCGGGGGACCGGGCGGGCGCGGGCCTCGGCTTCGACGTGGTCTCGAACCCGGAGTTTCTGAAGGAAGGCGCCGCGGTCGCCGACTGCATGCGGCCCGACCGCATCGTCGTCGGCACGTCCGACCCCGAGAGCGAGGACCTGCTGCGGGAGGTCTATGCCCCGTTCAGCCGCACCCGCGACAAGCTCATCGTCATGGACGTGCGCTCGGCCGAGCTCACCAAGTATGCGGCGAACTGCATGCTCGCCACCAAGATCAGCTTCATGAACGAGATCGCCAACCTCGCCGAGCGGCTCGGCGCCGACGTCGAGGCGGTGCGCCAGGGCATCGGCTCGGACAGCCGCATCGGCTATGCCTTCATCTATCCCGGCGCCGGCTATGGCGGCTCCTGCTTCCCCAAGGACGTGAAGGCGCTGATCGCCACCGCGCGGGAGGTCGGCTTCGAGCCCGCGGTGCTGCAGGCGGTCGAGGACCGCAACGACGCCCAGAAGACGGTGATCTTCGAGAAGATCGCCCGCCACTATGGCGGCGAGCTCAGGGGCCGGACCTTCGCGCTCTGGGGCCTCGCCTTCAAGCCGCAGACCGACGACATGCGCGAGGCGGCGAGCCGGGTGGTCATGGAGGCGCTGTGGGCGGCGGGCGCGACGGTCCAGGCCTTCGACCCCGAGGCGATGGAGGAGACCCAGCGCATCTACGGCGACCGCGAGGATCTCGTGCTCTGCGGCACCAAGGAGGCGGCCCTGAAGGGCGCGGACGCGCTCGTCGTGATGACCGAGTGGCAGGCGTTCCGGGCGCCGGACTTCGACCTCATCCGCGACAAGCTCGCGAGCCCGGTGATCTTCGACGGCCGCAACCTCTACGACCCCGCCCGGATGGCGCGGCGCGGCTTTGCCTATTATGCGATCGGCCGCGGCCTGACCGAGCCGCCGGCGGCAGCAGGCTCGGGCACCGCGCAGACCTCCAGCGCGGCCTGATCCCTTGCGTATCCTCGTCACGGGCGCTGCCGGCTTCGTCGGCTTCCATGTGGCGGGGAAGCTGCTTGCCCGCGGCGACAGCGTCACCGGCCTCGACAACCTCAACGACTATTACGACCCGGCGCTGAAGGAGGCCCGGCTCGCCGAGCTGGACCGGGCCGCCCGCGGGCCGGGGGCCGAGTGGACCTTCCTGCGCGCCGACCTCGCCGACCGGGCCGCGGTGGACGCCACCTTCGCGGGGGCCGGCTTCGACCGGGTGATCCACCTCGCCGCCCAGGCCGGGGTCCGCTACAGCCTGGAGAACCCGGTCGCCTATGCGGAGTCGAACCTCCTCGGCTTCACCCACATCCTGGAGGCCTGCCGGCGGACCGGGGTCGGGCACCTGGTCTTCGCCTCGACCTCCAGCGTCTATGGCGCCAACACCGCCCTGCCGTTCGACGAGGGCCAGGGCGTCGGGCATCCGCTGCAGTTCTATGCCGCCACCAAGCGGGCGAACGAACTGATGGCGCACTCCTATGCCCATCTCTTCCGCCTGCCCTGCACCGCCCTGCGGTTCTTCACCGTCTACGGCCCCTGGGGGCGGCCGGACATGGCGCCGATGCTGTTCGCCGAGGCGATCCTCGCCGGCCGGCCGATCCGCCTGTTCAACGAAGGCCACCACAGTCGCGACTTCACCTTCGTCGACGACATCGCCGAAGGGGTGGTGCGCACCGCCGACCGGCCGGCCGCCCCGGATCCGGCCTGGGACCCGCGGAGCCCCGATCCCGCCACCTCGGACGCGCCGTTCCGGGTCTACAACATCGGCAACGGCCAGCCGGTGGCGCTCGTCGACTTCGTCGCGGCGCTGGAGGACTCGCTGGGGAAGAAGGCGGTCCGCGAGCTCGTCCCGGCCCAGCCCGGCGACGTGGTCGACACGCTCGCGGACGTCAGCCGGCTGGCCGCGGCCACCGGCTGGCGCCCGGCGACTCCGGTGGAGGAGGGCGTCGCCCGCTTCGTCGCCTGGTTCCGCGCCTGGAAGGGGCTTTAGGGCCGAGTTGTCCGGCTACACAGGCTCAATCGGCTTTCCTGCGCCGTGCCAGAAGTCCGAAGCCCGCCAACCCCGTCAGCATCAGGGGCAACCCAGCGGGCAGCGGCACCGGCGACAGGGGAGACGTCGGCGTATCCGAAACTTCAACAAGGCCAGTCAAAGACTCACCCGCACTCCCACTAACTTCGCCAGCGAACAGAAAGAGTGAAGAACCAATCGTTATTTTTTGGTTGAATGAAGAAGTCAGACTCCCACCATCACCAAGCGTAAGACTGCCGCTTCCAAAGTAAATTCCGTCAATATCGCCGAGGCTGGCCCATTCCTCATCGACGGTTGTGGCGCTAGATGAACCGTTGGTAGGCCCGCCCGAAGGGGATGGCGGAGGATAGCTGCCGGGACGAGTTGTCCCCGCACTGAAGGCAAAGCTGTCCACAACAATTCGATCTGTTGTTGTCGCCAGAGATCCATCGACATCCAGGAAGATTGCATCAAGATCGAAGCCAGAATAGATTCCGGTAGAGCCCCCAACTCCAGAATTTGAATCTTTTATTACTACTTCACTAATTGCTTCCAGCCCCAAGCCCGTAAGATCGGCACGGTACATTCTAGTATAAGTAGACGTTCCCGTATTGTCGATGCCTTCATCTGTAAATGTCGGAACTACTGTTGCCGCCATCGCCGATGATGCCATCGCGACGACCGATACAAATGCCAAGCTCCCAAAAATCATTTTGGTCATCATTTTCCCCACGCCCCAATACACGGAAAAAGATTAACCACGACATATAACAAAATTGTGACGCTTGCACGCGAACCGCTTCCGGCGGCCATCTCCTCGAGGTGACGGGTCTAGCGACCGTGACGCTGATGCGCGTGCCTGTGACCCCGCCGGTTGACTTCGGGCGGATTTCCCCGCCCGCCGGTCCCGGCCGCTGCGCAGCCGTTGCGCCGGGGCCGGGCTTCGGCAAGGCTCGGGGCCGCCGGAGGGGGAGGCCGGTGTCCAGGGAATGGATGGGGGGATGAGGGACGTCCGGGACGAGGCGCCGCACCCGCTGGCCGGACGGCCGGGGCTGCCGCGGAACGTGTGCAATGCGCTGGC
>JARKSS010000259.1 GCA_029974175.1 Vicinamibacterales bacterium | reverse complement strand
GGCCAGCGCCGCCATGATCAGGTGACCGAGCTCGTGTGCGTGTATCGCGACCAGCCCGTCGTTGTCGGATGGGTCGAAATCACCCTCTTCTACCACCAGGTCCACGAACGGGGTGCCCGGCATCTGCCTGACCGTTCCGTCGGGGCCCTCCAGCCAGAAGCCCTCGACCGGAAACCCGCCCTGCCGGTCCGACAGGAACAGGTAGGCTGGTCCTTCGAGCAAGGCGCGCCGTTCGGGCGACGGGTGGGGATCGCGCAGCAGGAAGGTTCGCGCATAGCGATCGAGCCTCAGGACGAACTGTGAGTAGCCGGCCCGATCGGTCAGCACCTGCATGGCACGCCGCGCGATCGCGTCGCGCTGCACGTCGGCGGCCACCAGCACGTCGCCGCTCGAACCGTCCGGCGTCCCCTTGCTGCTCCTCCGCAGGAGCACGATGGGCACCGGATCTCCGGTGTCGGGAACCTGGCCGGCCGCAGGGCCTGCAAGTGACAAGAGGACGGCGAGGAGGGCGATGAGGCGCACGAAATCTAGGACGCAAGGGAGGAGCGAAGGGTTCCGCGTTCTTTCAGCGGCCTGCTAATCGACCCGCAGGCGGTTGGCGAGCATCAGCGCCAGCGTCCAGCCGATTGTCGCAAGCAGGTACAAGGCGCCCAGCTTCGTCGCGACGAAGAAAACCTCGGCCCGGGAGGGAGAAATCCAGCCCGGACGCCAGTAGGCTGCCAGCCACGGCAGCCAGGCGAACACGACGATCAGGATGACGAGGCCGAGGAGCGCCCGCGGCGACAAGGCGGCACGCAGCCAGCGGCGCGCCAGCCCGGCCTTCACGCCACCATCCTGCGCCCGCGCTTCTTCCGTCGGCTCGTCTCGCACCAGTGCGGCGAACAATGCAAGTGCCAGCGAGAGTCCCAACACCCAGCGGACGAAGGCAACGGCCCACCCGGCCGCCGCGTGCAGCCACCCGGTATTCGTCCAGTGCAGGTGCGCGATCAGCCAGGCGTCGATCTCTCCGCGCGCCGCCGCCCACCATCCATCGAAGAGGGAGGCAGCGAACCAGACCAGGGCAAACACGGCAAGTGACGCGACGAAGGGCAGCACACCCCTGAAGCCACGCCGAAGCAGTCGTCCTCCGAACGGCTTGCCCCGCAGCGCAAGCAGGGCGACGGTCTCGACGCAGCCCGAGGCCGCGACGATGGTGACGGCCAGGACAGCCGACGTCGTCAGCATCAGGACGTTCGACTCGGGAACGTTGAGGAGCAGCCAGAACAGCCCCAGGATGAGCGCGTGCGCTCCTGCCAGCCATCCGACGCTGATTGCGAACCGAAGCTTCATCGCCCCGCCTCCTGGCGGCGATCGCCGGCCGCCTCGACAATCAGCCGTTCCGCCGCGGTGGAGGCCTGGACGTCGGGAACGTACATCGGGACAATCCGTGCCGGCATCGCGCCGAACACGCCCGGCGTGGTCACCTTCAGGATGTACTCGTAGTCGTAGCGGCCCTGGAGGAAGTTCTCCTGGAAGAGGGCGACGCGGTCGTCGCGGTACTCCCGGCGCGCCGGGTCGTAACGCTGGTTCCGCCGCTCGAGCGGGTACAGTTCGGTCAACTGGACCGGCTCGGTGCCCGCAGGGATCGGATCCTCGACCAGCAGGTAGCGCCAGTCGGGCGAGCCGGCAGCGGTAAGCCGCACGAGAACGAGATCGCCCGGCCTGACCGGGCCAGCCAGCGGCCGCTCCCGGTAGACAATGCGGTCGCCGCGGCGGACCGACTCGAGCAGGAAGTACCGTCGCGCCAGCGCAAGCTTCCTCGCCCCGGCCGGCTCGGACGCGCCCGCCCGATCGTAGCTGACGGCGGCGGCCGACCAGTACACCGTGCCTTCTCCCTTCACGCGGATCACGACGGCGTTCGTGCCGCCGCGTGCCGGCACGACGATCCTGGCCGGATCGGGCGCGGTCATCGATGCGGCGTCGAAACGCACCCGACCGGCGCTCTCGCCGTTCACCACCACCTCGGCCTCCACGGGGGCGCCGTGCTCGCGGCGTGCCCGCATGACGTCGAGCAGCGCGTAGAGCACCATCGCGGTCTGTTTCGTGCTCGACCACCAGGTGCCCTGCGCACGGTTCAGCACGATCCAGCGGACCGCGGGTTCGATCAGCGGGTGGCGTGGATCCCGGGCGGCGAGGGCGCGCACGGCAAACGCGGTGGCCTCCACGCTGGCATCGCCGATGTCACCGAGCAGCGTGTCGCGATCCGACGGCCACCAGGCCAGGTCGCCGCGGCGCTGGACCGACGACTCGAGGGCCTGCGCCGCAGCCTCGACGCGCGGATCGCCGCGGACGCCGAGCGTGAGCGCAAGCAGGCCCCAGCCGGTTGGCGACGCCCCGCCCCTGGCCGCCCACGCCTCGTCGATCGCGGCCGCACTGCCCTCGGGATCCGCCGCCGCCAGCACGTGCGCGACGTACGCCTTCAGGTCGGCCAGCGCCCGGGGATTGCGCTGCATCAACACGCGAAGGGCTTCGGCAGCCGATGCCAGGCGCCACTGCTCAACCGAGTAACCGGCCCGGCGGGTTTCGACAAGGCCGTGCAGCGCGTACGCGGTCATGAACACGTCGGGCTCGGCCGTCTTCCACCACCCCCATCCCCCATCGTCCCGCTGCAGGTCGTAGAGCCGCCGCAGGCCGTCCGAGACCCGGCGATCGAGTCCCGCGGCGCGCTCGGGAGGCGCGATCCCCATCTCCGACAGCGCCCGCAGCACCACGAGGTTCGGCACGAACGCCGACAAGACCTGCTCGGTGCAACCGTAGGGGTACGAGATGAGGAAGTCGAGAGCGCCCAGGATCGGGCCGGCCAGCGATGGCGCGAGCGAGACCTCGATGGTGCGCCCGTCCTCGTTCGCCGTGTCGGGAACCACCAGGCTGGCGCTCGCCTCTCCGCTTCCTGTCAGGGAACCCGAGACCGCGCTGCGCCGCAGCAGGCCAAACGGCTGAACCGGCAGACTGACTTCAACGGCGTCTCCGGCCGCCGGGGTCGTGGCCTGCGCCGTGAACCGTGCGGTGCCGGGCTCCTTTGCCGTGAAGCGCCAGTCGAAGCGCTGCTGCCCGCCAGGCGCCAGCGTGACGGTTGCCTCCATCGGCGCGGCAGCCGCCGAGTTCTGGGCCGCTTCGGGAAGGACACCGTCGGCCTTCAATCCGAATGCAACGCTCGCCGGTTCCTTCAGGTAGCTATGGACGACGGTCGGCAGCACGAGTTCGTCGCCCTGGGTGAGGAAGCGGGGTGGAACGACGCGCACGATGAGGTCCTTGGTCGTCGTGGTCCGCGCCACGGCCTGGCCGGCGAGCGTGTCGGCGGTGAACGCGCGCGCGGTCAGTCTCCAGGTGGTCAGCGAGTCGGGATAGGTCAACGTCACGCGCACCGTCCCGTCCTCTCCGGTCACCAGGTTGCCGGCCCAGAAGATCGCGTCCGGGAACTCCTTGCGCACCTGCGGCTGCTGCGGCCCCTCGGCCTTGAAGTCGGCGAGGCGCGTCGGGCGGCGGCGCTGCGCGAGCAGCAGCTGCTGGCTCCCGGAGTACCCCGAGAAGCGATACTGCGTCGAGAACTGCGTGCCGACGAGGCTGTACTCCCGGCGGTAGAAGAACCGGACGGGATCGACCGTCGCGTCGGGCTTCACCCCGTACACCGCTTCGTCGATCACGCCGAGGCTCACCTGCGCGCGAAGCGGCCGGCCGTCGGGTCCCGACACCGAGACGAGGAACGCAGCCGGCTCGCCCGGGCGCGCCACCGGCTGCTCGGACCGCACGGTGACCTGCAGCTGCCGCGACGAAGCGGGCACCCTCACTCGCTTCTCGGCGAGGAAGACGCGGTCGTCGGCCAGGAACGTGACGTTCACCCAGATGTCGCCGATGTCGTCCTCGGCAATTGGCACCTCGATGGCCGCGTCGGCCGGCGAGGGCCGCACCACCTGGCGCCAGCTCACCTGCCGGCCCTCCTTGGTGACGAGCACGGCCGCGCGCGGCGCCTCGCCCTTGATCGTGAAGCGGGCGACGTCGCCCGGCTGATAGCGCGACCGATCGGCGACCAGCTCGAGCATCCGCGAGTCGTCGCCCCACGTTTCATCACGCCCCTGCACCCACAGCCACGACTCGGCAACGACGCGCCGGCCCTGGTAGTCGGCGGCGGCCCGAACGCGGAAGTCGCCGGCCTCGGCCGGCAGCGTCGCACGCCACGACGCCCGTCCGTCGGCGCCGGTCGTCACCGTTCCTGCTGCGACGGAGACCGCCTCGGGTTCCTCGCCATAGCCACGCCGGTAGCGCAGCCGCTCGAGGACGACGCGCAGGGCGACGCCCTCGCGCGGCGTGCCGAGGTAGTCCATCACGCGCAAGGTGAAGGCTGCGGGCTGCCCGGGCTTGTGCACGTAGCCCTCGGTACGGGCAGTGACGAGGAACGGGGCGACGGTGGCGTGCACGATGCCGTGGCCCGAGACCTTGCGGCCGCTCTGGTCGGTCACCCGGACCTCGATTCGCAACGAGTAGTCGGCCGGATTGTCGTCGAGCGGCGTGGGCACCTCGATCCGCGCGCGTCCATCGTCTCCAAGGCGGACCGTTCCTTCGATCGTCGCGTCGCCGCTGTACCACCAGCCCCCGCCACCCGGGCCGTCCTCGGCCTCGTCTTCGTTCCAGCGGAGGGGAGAGAAGTACGGCTGCTTGTGGACGACGTATGTCAGCAGGCCCCCGGAGACCGGTTGGCCGAAGTAGTAACGGGCTTCGACGTCCACCCGCGCAGCCTCGCCTTGCACCACGAAGCGCGACGCGGGCCGCGCGGTGACCTCGAACTCGGGCCGGCGGTATTCCTGCACCTCGAAGTGGGCGCTGGCCTGCTCGTCGCCCGCGCTGATCTGCACCGAGTAGTAGCCGAGGGCCGCCCCGGCGGGCACCGGGAAGGTGACCTCGACCGAGCCGAACTCGTCCACGGGCCGGCGCTGGCGCAGCACGACCTTCTCGTTCGGGTCGGACACGGCCACCTCGACGCCGCGGCCGTCGAAGGGAACGAGCCCGGCACCCTCGCGCCAGCGCAGGACCGATTTCAGGTGGACCGTGTGGCCCGGCCGGTAGATGGGTTTGTCGGTGAAGACGTAGGCTGCCAGCTCGCGCGCCGGCCGGTTCAGCAGCCAGCCTCCCGGATCGGTCAGGGCCACCTGGTCTCCGCAGCGCGCGATCACCGCCAGGGTCTCGCCGCCGGCGTTCGCCGGTGACGCTTCGAACAGGCCGTCAGGGCCGGTCGTGCCGCTGGCCAGGACACGGCGATCCGAGAGCACCCTCGCCTCGCATCCTCCCTGGGGTTCGCCGCTGAACCGGTTGGCGGCGAACGCCAGGATGCGTCCGGGC
This sequence comes from Vicinamibacterales bacterium, assembly GCA_029974175.1. Lineage (GTDB taxonomy): Bacteria > Acidobacteriota > Vicinamibacteria > Vicinamibacterales > Fen-181 > JARKSS01. The sequence continues at coordinate 3,676 of JARKSS010000259.1, read as the reverse complement.
GAGGTCTTGGTGACCAGGCCTACGTCCGACACCACCACGACGGTGAACGCCCTGAGATTGAGGTTGACGGCCTCGACCACGTAGACGCCGGCGCCGGGAAGATCGAGCGGGATCATCCGGGCTTCCGCGTCGCGCATCGAGGGGAGGCGCTCGCGCCAGGTGGCCACCACCTGCTGCGCGTTCAGCAGCGGCACCTGCGCGAACTGACGATGGTCGATCGTTTCGCGGCGGGCAACCACCTTGCCAGCCGCCCGCTGCGCGCGGGCCCGCCGGAACTCGAGGCTGAACTGCCGCCGGAGGAATGCGAGGACCCGGGCGCGGACCGACGCCTTCCAGGCCGAGAGGCGCTCGATCGCAGTCGGTTCGCGGGGGACTTCGGGCTCGGGGCTTCCGAGCACGTGCAGGTTGTCGAGACGCTCGAAGAAGGCGAACGGGTCGTTGACGCGGTAGACGCGGAAGTCGAGCGAGCGCACCTGCCGGAACACCAGCCGAATCTGCGGGCGCTCGCGCGTGGTGGCAACGCGGCTGCTGTGCAGCGAGAAAGCCGGCCCCTCGGCAGGGGACGGGGACTGCGCCGGTGTGCCGGCCGGGATGGCGAGAAGCGCAAAGGCGATGGCGAGGCGGACGCTCCACGCGCCGCGCGACAACCGGGGGAGCCTGGTCATAGGTACGAGAGGCGGAAGACGCCCGCGAAGGCTGGATTGCCTTCAAGCGGCCGCCATCGCGGGACGGGATGGCGCCGGAGGTCGGCCAGGCGTACCTTCCGCACCTCGCCGCCGCTCGATCCGTCCGGGCCGGTATGGTACACGAGCCAGTCGCGCGCAGTTGCGTCGAACACCGAGGGGCCGACGTAGACCATCAGGTGGCCGGTCCCATCCGGCTGCCGGTAGTAGAAAAGGTCACTGGGACGTGCGGCCGCGGCGTTCCTCGACACGGGAACGCTGTTGAGGCCAATCAGCGTCGCGGCATCGGCGAACTCGCCGCGGGAAGAGGGGGATACCCTGAACAGCGGCCAGGTGCGGCCCTGGACCGGCGGGGGATGCCGGACGTCGGGGTAGGAGGGGAGGCCCTCGACCCCGAGGCGGCGCCACCACTCGGCGTCGTGCGCCCGGAGCGCCTCGCGCACGGCGTGGCGCACGAGAGACGAGCAGTCGGTGACGTCGGGCGTCGGGCGATAGAACTGCGCGTCGGCAAGGGCCACGAACCAGGAACGGAACGCGGCGCGGTCGCCGGCGTCGGCCAGCCGGGGCAATCCGACCCGAGACGGTGGTGCGGCGGCGGCCAGCGCCAGCGTCCCGGCAAGGATGGGAAGAAGCACGCGCAGGCGCCGCACGAGCGCGGGCATGCGCGACAGTCTACCAGCAGATACCCCGGTACTCGGCGGCGAGCCGGCCGAAGTCGATCGGGACCCGCACCAGGTCGAGCACCACCTGGTCGGTGCGGCAGCGCAGCACCGCCTCGCCGAACTCCGGGCTGGCATTGCCGATCACCACGATGTCGGACTCGTCGATCACCTCGTCGATGCTGCTCCGCAGCAGGACCGAGAGGTGAGGGATCTGCTCCTCGATGTAGCGGCGGTTGGCGCCGGTCAGCCGGGCCAGCGAGACGCTGCGGTCGAAGATCCGGAGCTGGAAGCCCTTGCCGAGCAGCGCCTCGGCAAGGATGACCAGCGGGCTCTCGCGCAGGTCGTCGGTGCCGGCCTTGAAGCTGAAGCCCAGCAGCCCGACCCGCTTCCGGCCGGTCTCGACAATCTCGTCGATGGCGCGCCGCACGTGGACCTGGTTGCTCTGCAGGATCGACTGGATCACGGGCAAGTCGAGGTCCGCTTCCTTGGCACGGTACTGGAGCGCCCGCACGTCCTTCGGGAGGCACGAGCCGCCGAAGGCGAATCCCGGCTTGAGGTAGTAGGACGAGAGGTTCAGCTTGGTGTCACGGCAGAAGATGTCCATCACCTCGTGGCTGTCGATCTCGAACTGCTTGCACGCGGTGCCGATCTCGTTGGCGAAGGCCACCTTGAGCGCATGCCAGGCGTTGCTCGCGTACTTCATCATCTCGGCGACGCGGATGCTGGTGGTGACGAGCGGGGCCCCGACACGCCCGTAGAGCCCGATGGCCGCGGCGGCGTCGGCCGCGTGGTTGTGCCCGACCAGCGTGACGGGCGGCTCGCGAAAGTCCTTGAGCGCGCTGCCCTCGCGAAGGAACTCGGGGTTGACCGCGACGCCGAAGTCCTCGCCATAGCGCTTTCCCGAATGCTGCTCGAGGGCGGGAATGACCACGTCGTGGGTGGTGCCCGGCAGCACGGTGCTGCGCACGACGACCACGTGGTAGTCCTTCTTGTCGCGCAGGGCGTCGCCGATCTGCTCCGACACGCGCGACAGGTATTGGAAGTCGAGGCTGCCGTTCCGGCGGCTCGGCGTCCCGACGCAGAGCAGTGAGACCTCGCTCTCCCGCACCGCCTCGGCGGTGCTCGCGGTTGCCCGAAGCCGGCCGGTCCCGACTGCCGCCGCAACCGCCTCGTCGAGCCCCGGTTCGACGACCGGGCTGCGCCCCTGGTTCACGCGGTCCACCTTGTCGGGATTGACGTCGATGCCCACCACTTCGTGGCCGTCGCCGGCAAGGGCGGCGGCCGAGACGCAGCCCACGTAGCCGAGACCAAAGACCGAGACTCTCATGATCGGGACCTCATTTCGCCGAGCAATTGGGGGACGACCGCTGGCGCGAGGCTGCGGGCTGCCGCCGCGTGGAGGGCTTCCTCGAGGGTGCCGGCAACCGCTGGCCAGTCGTACCGCTCGGCCACCAGCCGGCGCGCCACATCGGCCATCTGCTGGCGGGCGGCCGGATCGGACAACAGCGACAGCACGCGTGAGGCGAAGGCTCGGGGGTCATCCGCGATCTCCAGGTCGCGCCCGGCAACCAGTGGCAATCCCTCGGCGCCGACGCTGGTCGAGACGACCGGCCGTCCCATCGCCATGGCCTCGTAGATCTTCAGGCGCGTGCCGCCGCCGATGCGCAGCGGCACGACTGCGAGCGAGGCGCGCGCCAGATGGGGCCGGATGTCGTCCACGCGCCCGGTCACCTCGATGCCCGGCACCTCGGCCGCGAGGTGACGCACGGCCGGCGTGGGGTTGCGGCCGATGACCGAGAGCGTCACGCGCGGCTCGACTTTCCGGATCTCCGGCAGGATTTCGCGGACGAAGTACACGACGGCGTCCTCGTTGGGCAGCCAGTCCATGCTACCAAGGTGGAAGAAGGTAGGGGCACCATCGGGCATCGGCTCTTCATATTCCGCCGGGTCCACACCGAAGGGAATGGTATGGATCGGGGTGCGGGTGCCGTGGGCCTTGTAGTGCTCGGCGTCGGCAGGGGTTATCGCAGCCACTCCGTCCACCCGATCAAGCACGGACAGCTCGTAATCCTTCAGCTGCTTGGCCAGGAACATCCGGTAGGGCTTCTTCAGAAAATGCCGTTCACCGGTGGCGATGCGCTCCTGCAGCACATGCTCCAGGTTGTGCGACCGCAGCACGATGCGCGCCTTGCTGTACCGCCGGATGTTCGGTATGTAGGGCGTCATGAACAGGCTCTCCAACTGAACGATGTCGAAGCGCTCCTTGGAGAGCAACCGGCTCAGGCGGATGTCCAGGTCCGGAGAGAAGAAGCGGCTGACGTTGTAGTTGTC
>JARKSS010000160.1 GCA_029974175.1 Vicinamibacterales bacterium | reverse complement strand
TCGCTAATTTAGCCAGGAAACTGAGCAAGGACTGACTGCGCCCCATGAACGCCAAACCGCTCGTACGCAAACTGCCCTTCGCCCTCGCTGCCGTCGCCCTCATCGGCGTAGCGGTCTGGTGGGTCGGCCGGCCGAAACCTGTCGCTGTCGTGCTGGCCGAGATCGACCGCGGCAAGGTCGAATCGACGATCGCCAACACGCGCGCGGGCACCGTCGAGGCGTGCCAGCGCACCAAGCTCTCCACCATCCTCGGCGGCCGCATCGAGGTGCTGGCCGTCAAGGAAGGCGACCGCGTGACGAAGGGCCAGCTGCTGATGAAGCTGTGGAACGACGACCAGCAGGCACAGGCGAAGCTCGCTGCCGCCCAGATGCAGACGACGAAAAAACGGGTAGCCGAAGTCTGCACGATGGCCGCCAATGCCGAGCGCGAAGCGGAGCGGCAGGCCTCGCTGAAGGAGAAGGGTTTCGTCTCCGGCTCGCGCGAGGAAGCCGCGCACGCCGAGGCGCAGGCCAAGCGGGCCAGCTGCGAGGCAGCGCGCGCCGAGGTCGGTTCGGCCGAAGCGCGCCTCAACGCAACGAAGGTCGAGCAGGGCCGCACCGTGCTCTATGCCCCCTTCGACGGCACCGTCGCCAAGATCGTCGGCGAAGTCGGCGAGTATTCGACGCCCTCGCCCCCCGGCGTGCCGACACCGCCGGCGATCGACCTGATCGATGACTCCTGCCTCTACGTGAAGGCGCCGATGGACGAGGTGGACGCACCGAAGATCCGCGACGGCCAGACGGTGCGCATCAGTCTCGACGCGCTGCCGAAGCAGAGTTTCCCGGGCAAGGTGAAGCGTGTTGCTCCGTACGTTTCGGCGGTCGAGAAGCAGGCGCGTACGGTCGACATCGAGGCCACCTTCGACGACGCGAAGGCGCCGGGCAAGCTGCTCGTCGGCTACAGCGCGGACATCGAGGTGATCCTCGCCGTGCGCGACAACGTCGTGCGCGTGCCGACTTCGGCACTGCAGGAAGGCGGCCGCGTGCTGGTGGCCGGCGGTGACGGCAAGCTGCAGGCCCGCACACTGAAGACCGGCCTCGCCAACTGGGAATTCACGGAGGTGATCGACGGGCTCGCCGCGGGTGACAAGGTGGTGACGTCGCTCGAGCGCCCCGGGGTCAAGGAAGG
>JARKSS010000156.1 GCA_029974175.1 Vicinamibacterales bacterium | reverse complement strand
GCGGCACGCCGGCCACGTACGGGGCCGGGATTTCCTCGCGGCGCCACGACAGGACCAGCATCGAGAGCGCCTGCGCCTGCGCGGTGCTGAGGTTGAAGTTCGGCATGACGCTGTCGGGGACCAGCGCCTTCGGCTCCTTGAAGTGCGCGATGTGCCAGGCGAACGACGTCTTCTGCCCCGACAGCCGCCCGTAGTCGTACTGCTCGGGCGCCTTGTCGCCGACCCACGTCAGGTCGGGCCCGATGGTCCCCCCGCGACCGTTGATGACGTGGCAGGCGCGGCAGCCCTTTTCGTGCACCAGCGCCTTTGCGGCGTTGATCTCCGGCATGCCGGGCGTCTCGCGGTCGTAGCGGTGGCAGAGGTTGCAGTTCATCTCCATCAGCGCCGTCTTCGAGCCGGCCAGCGAGTAGGCCTCGCCCAGCCAGGAGCTGAGAAGCGGCTGCTCCCAGTGCGCCACCTCGCCGTGCGCCGCGTCCACGTCGATGGCCCACCCCTGCCCGCCGTGACAGATCGAGCAGCCGTACCGCTCCACCGGGTGGTGCCGCAGGGGTTCCACCGGGTGCGTGCCGTAGGGCTGCTCGGCCCCCTCGAGCCCCTTCCACGACACGCCCTGGTGACAGGTCGTGCAGCGGTCGGCCCGCTGCAGCGCCGGGACGTAGATCTGCTGGATGCCCCGGGGCACCGTGGCGGCCTTGTCGGCGCCGAACTTCTCGGCGACCAGGTCGCGGAAGTCCGACTGGTACCAGCGCCAGTCGTGCACCCGGTCGGCCCAGGCGAACACCACCGTCGAGGCGACGAGCAGGACGCCGACGCCGGCCAGGACCGGCCGGTCCCGCCCCGGGTACGGCGAATCGGTGCGTTTCTCCATGTCAGATCCTCGAGGGGATCTCGGGCCACGCCTCCCACGGCCAGAACAGCTGCCAGTAGGGGCCCCGCATGAACATGCCGACGAAGGTCAGGATCAGGATGCCGAGGACGATGAGCAGGAAGACGCCGGTCTGGCGCCGCCGCGACGCCGGGAACCATCGCCCGGCCGCGCGCGCCGGGCTGCGGTCGAGCCACGGCCACGCCGTCAGCAGCGCCAGCAGCAGACCGGGAAGCAGGACGCCGCCGATGAACGCCCCGTTCAGCGTGAACGAGCCGATGCGGAACGTGGTGTCGGTGACGATCTCCTGCAGCCACAGGAAGTACCACGGGGCCTTCGCAGGGTTGGGCGTCAGCAGGGCATTCGCCGGCTCCTCGAGCGGCGAGCGGATGATGACGGCGAGGATGCTGACGATCGCGATCGTGCCGAGCGTCACGATCGCCGCGCGGCGCGTGAGGTCGGGCACCGCGTTGACGGTCGTGTCGGGCGCCTCGAGCGCCGACGCCCGAATCACCGGCGACTGCCCCCGGGCGACGCCGAGCAGCGAGTACGTCTTGGTGGGGACGACCGGCTCGGGATGCGGGTGCGCCGCCTGGCCGTCGTGGTCCGAAACGGCCAGCCCGCCGTCCTTCCGGATGCGCCACATGTGATAGGCGAACAGCGCCCCGAGGCCGCCGGGCAGCACGATCACGTGCAGCACGTAGAAGCGGATCAGCGTCGCCTGCTCGATCTCGCGCCCGCCGATCATCAGCTCGCGCAGCTGCGGGCCCACCAGCGGGATGGACGAGGCGATGTTGGTGCCGACGGTCACCGCCCAGGACGCAAGCTGGTCCCACGGGAGCAGGTAGCCGGTGAACGACAGGAACAGCGTGAGCAGCAGCATCGCCACGCCGATCACCCAGTTCCGCTCGCGGCGCTGGCCGCCCCCGGCCGCGTTCTTGTAGGCCCCCGTCAGGAACACGCGGACGAGGTGCAGAAAGACGACCGCCACCATCAGGTGCGCCGAGATCCGGTGGACGCTCCGGATCCACGCACCGAAGGTGACGACGTACTCGATGTCCTTCACCGAGGCGTAGGCCCGCTCGACCGAAGGAACGTAGAGGAAGAGGAGCGGCAGCCCCGACAGCACGAGCAGCAGGAGCAGCGCCGCCGAGGCCGTCCCCAGCCAGAAGGAATAGCCCCAGGCAAGCGAGGCCCTCGCAACCTTGGCCGGGAACCAGTGCAGCACGAAGTTGGCGACGATGGCGTCGCCGCTCTCGCGGTCGGATCGCGGCCGGAAGCTCCAGAGCGGCTGGGGGTGAACGCCCGGGGCGGCCGGGCCCGCCTTCCGTTTCAGCAGCGCCATGGGCTGAAGCTCCTTTGCCTTCGCTCGCCTGGCGAGCGGCGGCATGACCTCGTGTGCTTCGGACGCGCTCCTACGCCACCGTCAGCCGGAAATCGCGATCGACCTCGTCGGCCAGGTCCACCACCAGCTGGCCGTCGTCGGGGGCTACCGTCAGCCGGTACCAGGCGAGAGGCCTCGGGGCGGGGCCCGAGACGTTCTGACCGTCGCCGCGGTAGCGGGACCCGTGGCAGGGACACAGGTACCGGTGAGTCAGGCGCACCGGCCGTCCGTTCACCTCGGCGGTCTCGGGCTGAGGCAGCGCCTCGGCGCGCACGGTGCACCCGAGGTGCGTGCAGACCGCCGAGATCGCGTAGAAGGTCTTCCCCTCCCTGAAGACGAAGAGCCGCTCGTCGGGAAGGAACTTCAGGCCGTCGGGGAAGTCGCCGGGTGGCCCCAGCTTCACCGTGGTCGGCGGGTCGTAGGAAACGTTGGGCACCAGCGACCGCAGCGAGGCGACGCCCTGCAGCCCCACGCCCACCACGCCGGCTCCCAGCCCGAGCTTGACGAGGAAGTCACGACGATCGCTCTTGTCGCTCATGGCCTGCTCGTTTCGTTGGTGCGGCCTGGTTCGCCGCATCACACTCCAGAACCCATGGCGCCGGGCTGCGCCTCCACGCTCCCATCCAAACGCTCGGTCACGGTGAAGCGCTCCATGGTCATCGCCCCGGTGGGACAGCGGATCGCGCACAAGCCGCAGCGGATGCACCGCTCGTCGTCCTTGAGCATCGCGGCAAGCGGGAGGCTGCCGGGGTCGGCCAGCGCGACGAGCGCGGCGCGCTCGGTTTCGTCCATCTCCACCGCCTCGAACGGCACCAGCGCCAGGCAGTACTCGGGGCACACGTCCACGCAGCGGTTGCAGAGCACGCATTTCTCGGGGTCGTAGATGGTCTGGACGTGGCAGACGAGGCACCGCGCCGCCTGGGCCCTCGCCTCGGCGGGGCTGTAGCCGGTCTCGACCTCCGAGATGCCGGTGCGCCGGCCGACGTCGAGCGTCGGCGGCGGCTGGCGGTCGATCAGCTCGAAGCCGGCAATCATCCGGTAGCGGTCGGTCGGGAGGCGCTCGATGTCGAGCACCGTGCACAGCCGGACGGGCTCGGGTTCGAGGTACTCGTGGATCGAGCGGGCGGCCCGCTTGCCGTTGGCAACCGCTTCGATCAGGTTGCGGGGCCCGAACGCAACGTCGCCGCCGGCGAAGACCCCTGGGCGAGTGGTGGCAAGCGTGACCGGATCCACCTTGATGCCGCCGCCAGGGCCCAGCTCGATCCCGTCCTCCGGCGACAGGAAGGCGAGGTCGGCCCTCTGCCCGATGGCGAGGATGCAGGCGTCCGCCTCGAGTTCGATCAGGTCGCCGGGGTCGTAGACCGGCGCGAACCGGCCGTTTTCGTCGAACACCGAGACGACCCGCTGCAGGCGGACCCGTTCCAGCCGGCCGGCGCCCAAAAACTCCTTCGGGCCGCGCCGGGTGACGAACTTCACCCCTTCCTTGCGGGCTTCGTCGAACTCTTCGAGGCCCTGGGTGGTGCGAAGCACCGGCATCTCGTCGAAGGTCTCGAGCGAGACCACGGTCACCTCTGCGGCGCCGCCGCGAATGGCCGCGCGCGCCGAGTCGAACGCCTCCTGCACCCGTGCGTCGGCGGCGTCCTGGAGCAGGGCCTGTTGGCCTCCATCGTCGCCGGCGGCGCGCAGCGCCGTGCGGGCGGCGTCGAACGCGACGAAGCCTCCGCCGACCACGATCACCCGCCGCCCCAGGTCGAGGCGGTACCCGCGGTTCACGTTGAGAAGGTAGTCAACGGCCTTGATCACGCCGTCCAGGCCGGTGCCCGGCACCTGCAGGTCGCGTCCCTGCGAGACGCCGACGGCCAGGAAGATGGCCTCGAACCCCTCGCGCCGCAGCGCATCGAGGCCGAAGGAGGGCGTCAGCGCCGTTCCCGGGACGAGCGTCACGCCGAGCGCAAGGATCTTCTCGATCTCGGTGCGCAGCAGCGTCCGGGGCAGGCGGTACTCGGGAATCCCGAAACGCATCATGCCGCCCGGGTCGCGCGCCGCGTCGAAGACCGTGACGTCGTGCCCGAGGAGCGCAAGATCGTGCGCGCACGAGAGGCCGGCAGGCCCTGCACCGACGACCGCGACGCGACGCGACCGCGTGCGGCTCGCCGCGGTGCCGGCGGGCGTGACGGGAAGATGACCCGCGTACCGGTTGCCCTCGGCCACGAGCGAGGTGCGCAGGCGGTCCTGCGTGTCGGGGCGCACCGACTCGACGCCGTACTGCTCGGTAACGAACCGCTTGAGCGCGCGAATGGAGATGGGGGCGTCGATGCTGCCGCGGCGGCAGGCGTCCTCGCACGGCGCCGCGCAGACGCGGCCGCAGACAGACGCAAAGGGGTTGGGAGCGCGGGCGACGAGGAAGGCGTCCTCGTCACGGCCTTCGGCAATCAGCTGCACGTAGCGGCCGGCATCGGTGGCTACCGGGCAGCCTGCCTGGCACTTCACCTGTGCCTTCCAGTCGAACAGGTCGGGCAGCCTGGCGCGCGCGCGGGCGGGCTGGGGACGATCGGCGCCTTCGTTCATGCGCAGCCTCCCAAAACGGACGCGGCACGCGGAACTGCAATCGGGGAATGGCTCAGGGGGAGTGTATGCCGGTCGGCGCCTCCGCGCTGTGACCTGGATCACAAGACCGGCAACCCGGGCGGTACTCGCCCACACCCGGACCATTCCGGCGATCACGTGCTGGCGATCACGTACTGGCGCTACTGCGGCTGGAAACCCGTGCGCGTCACCTTACCTCACGCGGCAGAGCCAGCGCAAGTACTTCGCGGCCGCGGGCACCGGCCTTGCACGTTTGCGCGGGACACCGGCGAAGCCAGAAACAGGAGGGGGAACAACGCGCATGGCGGACTACAACACGGACCTCAAGCGCTTCAGCGAGATGGAGAACGTCGAGGTCGCCAAGGACGACCCCGATATTCGCGGATGGGACGTCACCACCTCGGACGGCCAGGATCTCGGCGAGGTGAAAGACCTGCTCGTCGATACGCGAACGATGAAGGTCCACGCCGTCGAAGTGGAGCTCGAGGGCAGCCGATTCAACTGGAACGACAACCGCCGCGTCGTCGTGCCGGTGGACTCGCTGCGGGTCAACAGAGACGACGACGAGGTGGTGATCAGCGGACTGCACAAGGACGAGATCGCCGCCCTGCCCGCTT
>JARKSS010000136.1 GCA_029974175.1 Vicinamibacterales bacterium | reverse complement strand
GCACCACGTCAAGACACCGGCCGCCGGCCCGCGGAACCGGATTGGGGCCCCACAGCGCCGCAAGCGGCGCACCTGCCAGAACGGCGTTCACCCGGCGGTCTTCCCGCGCGCGTCGTGCGGCACCGAGTGCATCATCGAGGGCGATCTCACAGTCGCCGACGCGCCCGAGCCGGGCGAGACACGCGGCCCGCACCGTATGGGCCATTGCCTCCCCTGCAGCGTCCGCCAGTTCGGCCAGCTTGTCCGCGGCCGCGCCGACCGCGCATTCCAGTTCGTCCAACCGCTCAGGGTGGGTCAGCATCGAGATCTGTCCGTCGAAGCACGTTGCCCACGCGGCGAGCCGTTCCGAGCCGCGCGTGCCTTCTTGCAGTTGCGACACCACGCCTTCCGCCGCTGCCACATCACCAGCGGCCAGCAGCGCCTCGCACCGGGCGATGAGCAATTCGGCGGTCTGGTCTTCGCGGTCGGGCAGCGCGTCGTCGATCTCGTCCAGCGCGTGCAGGGCGTGGTCGTAGAGGTCGGCCGCGCCTTCGTAGCCGAGTCGTGCCATCGCCTGATCTGCGGCACGGCGACAGTATTCGACGGCCTTGGCCGCATTCCCCGCCCACGCACATTCGAAGTAGTGGTACGCGAGTTCGGCCAGCAGTTCGTCGTTGGCGCCGGGCTCGTTCTCCAGCGTCGTCGCGATTCGCTGATGCAGCCGCAGGCGCCGCACGGACGCCAGCTCGGCGAGCAGCGACTGCCGGACGATGGCGTGGTTGAATCGGTATCGACCGCCGGTCTCCTCGACAACGATGCCCGCCGCGGACGCCTCGTCGAACGCATCCATGAGCTCTTGACCAACCACCTGCTCGACCAGCTCGAGGGAAAATCGGCTGCCAACCACCGCGGCCGCGGCGAGGGCCTTGTTCGTCTCCCCCGGTAGTCGAGAAAGCCTGCGGCTCACTGCTTCTCGAACACCCTGCGGCAAAGTACTCGGATCCCAAACCCCGCCGATCTCGTCCACATGGCGCAATGCCTCGATGAGGAAGAACGGGTTGCCGCCCGTCACCGAAGCCAGCGCCCGGGCCAGCTGTTCGTCGCCGTAACCCGCCTCGGCGACGTATGCGGTGACGTCGTCCTCGTCGAGGCCGCCGAGCTGAATGCGGTCAGCAGTGCCATCGCGGTGGAGGTCAGCGAGCATTGCCGCCAGCGGGTGGGAGCGATCGAGGTCGGTGCTGCGGTAGGTGCCGAGGATCTGCACGCGGGCGTGTTCACCGAAGCGCAGCAGATGCCGCAACAACAGCAGCGTGGGCTTGGCGGCCCAGTGCAGGTCGTCTAGAACCAGGATGACGGGCGCGTCGGCGGAAGCGACCTCCAGTAGCGCAACGGCCGCGTCGAAAAGTGCATAGCGCTCAGTGCCCGGGTCGGCGCGGGCGGGTGTGGCGATATCGGGCAGAAACTCGGTCAGGCCGGGAATCAGCGGAAGCAGTGCCTCCACGCCGCGAATTCCGCGCAGTCGGCTGGCACCAAGGCATGGTGCGAGCGAACGCAGGGCCTCCGCGAACGGCTGATACGGCGCACCGAGGTCCTCGTCGCACCGGCCATAGATCACCACAGCACCCTGCGCATGGGCCTGTCGGGACCATTCGCCGGCCAGGCGCGTCTTGCCGACACCCGGTTCGCCGGCGATCAGCACGGCATGCAAGCCAGCGGCAAGGGTGATCTGCCACGCCGACAGGAGTGCCTCCAGTTCGTGTAAACGTCCCACGAACGGACCGGCCCCGGCCAGCACCGCGGGTAATCCCGGCCGCTCGATGGGCACATCGGTTGTGCGCTCCGCCGGACCGTCAGCCGGGGTCTCCAGCCGCAGCTCGAAGACGTGCTCGGGGCGAGCCAAATTACGGAGCTGACGTATGCCGAGGTCGGCGAGCACGACGTCATCGGGCAGCGTGTCGACAACCAGCTCGGCCGTCGCACCCGAGCAGAGGATCTGACCTCCCACCGCCAGCGACCGCAGCCGGGCGGCGCGGTTGACCGCGCGGCCGAAGTAGTCACCGTCGCGAAGCTCCGCCTCGCCCGTATGCAGCGCCACCCGGATACGCATCGCCTCCCGCAGCGGCCACGGTTCGTGCACGATCGCGTCCTGCAGCTCGAGTGCTGCCGCGGCCGCGGCGGACGGCCGTTCGAAAACCGAAAACGTGGCATCGCCCTCGCCGCGCGGCGTGATCAACCGTCCCCCGCGGGACGTGACGGCCGGTTCGACGAGCTCGTCGTGGCGGGCGAGCGCCCCCGCCATGGCATCGGCGTCCGACTCCCACGCGGCGGTCGAGCCCTCGATGTCGGTGAGCAGAAAGGTAACCGCCCTTGTGATAGAGGGAAGATG
>JARKSS010000113.1 GCA_029974175.1 Vicinamibacterales bacterium | reverse complement strand
GAGTACGGCGTGGACGTGCTGCTCGCCCCCGCGCTCAACATCCACCGCAACCCGCTCGGCGGCCGCAACTTCGAGTACTACTCCGAGGACCCGCTGCTCTCGGGCAAGCTGGCCGCGGCGATGACCAGGGGCGTCCAGTCGCAGGGCGTGGGCACCTCGCCCAAGCACTTCGTCGCCAACGACCACGAGTGGAACCGCAACGTCATCGACGTGAAGGTGTCGCAGCGGGCGCTGCGCGAGATCTACCTGCGTCCCTTCGAGATCCTCGTGCGCGAGGCGGAGCCGTGGACGGTGATGTCGTCCTACAACAAGCTGAATGGCACCTACACCTCGGAGAGCGCGCCGCTGCTGACCGGCGTGCTGCGCGGCGACTGGGGCTTCAAGGGCCTGGTGATGACCGACTGGTTCGGCGGCCGCGACCCGGTGGCGCAGCTGAAGGCGGGCAACGACCTGCTCGAGCCCGGCACCGCCGCGCAGCAGCAGGCCGTGCTGGCCGCGTTGAAGTCGGGCGCGCTCCCGCCCGAGGTGCTCGATCGCAACGTCGAGCGCGTGCTGAACCTCGTGCTCCGCAGCCCCACGTTCAAGAAGGCGCCCCGGTCGAACCAGCCCGACCTGGCGGCCCACGCGGCGGTCGGGCGCGAGGCGGCAGCCCAGGGCATGGTGCTGCTGAAGAACGAGGGGGCGCTGCCACTCGCCTCGCCGGTGAAGACCATCGCGCTGTTCGGGAACACCTCCTACGACATGATCACGGGCGGTTCTGGCTCGGGCGACGTGAACGAGGCGTACACGGTTTCGCTGGTCCAGGGGCTCGAGGCGGCCGGCCTGGCCGCCGAGGCGAAGCTGGCAGCCGCCTATTCCTCGCACCTGCAGGAGTTCGCCAGGACGGCGCCGCCGCCGAGGATGTTCATGGCGCCGCCGCGGGCGGCCGAGATGACCCTGGCCCCCGGGGAGATCGCGAGGGCCGCGAAGGAAAGTGACGCCGGCCTCGTCACCATCGGCCGGAACGCCGGCGAGGGGCGCGACCGCGAGATCGAGGGCGACTTCGAGCTGACCGCCGTCGAGAAGGCGTTGATCGCGGAGGTGGCCGCGGCCTTCCACGCGATCGGCAAGAAGGTCGTCGTCGTCCTCAACATCGCGGGGGTTGTCGAGACAGCCAGCTGGCGCGACCTGCCCGACGCCATCCTGCTGGCCTGGCAGCCCGGGCAGGAGGCGGGCCACGCGATCGCCGACGTGATCACCGGGAAGGGGACGCCGTCGGGCAAGCTGGCGACGACCTTCCCGATGAAGTACGAGGACGTGCCGTCAGCGTCGAACTTCCCCGGCAGGACGCTTCTCGGCCCTGACCCGGCCGCCAAGGGTGGCAACCTCTTCGGGCGCGGCGACCGCGCGGCGGAGATCGTCTACGAGGACGACGTCTTCGTCGGCTACCGGCACTACGCGTCCAAGGCCGTGAAGGTGGCCTACCCGTTCGGGTTCGGCCTGTCCTACACGACGTTCGAGTACTCCGGCCTCTCGCTGAGCGGCTCCGAGTTCGGCACCGGGCTGACGGTCACAGTGACGATCCGGAACACCGGCAAGGTGACGGGTCGCGAGGTGGCGCAGCTGTATCTCTCGGCACCGGGCAAGACGATGCCGAAGCCGGCCATCGAGCTGAAGGGCTTTGCCAAGACGAAGGTGCTGGCGCCCGGGGAGTCGCAGACGCTCACCTTCCAGCTGACCCCGCGCGACCTGGCGTCGTTCGACGAGGCGACCTCGTCGTGGCAGGCCGAGGCCGGTACCTACACCGTCAGGATCGGCGCCTCGTCTGCTGACATCCGGCAGACCGCCACCTTTACGAAGGCCACGACCGAGCAGGTGGAGAAGGTCTGCGGGCCGGTCGGATCGTAGTCACCCCCTGCCTTCCCTGACCTCGCGGGGGCGACGCGGGCGTCGCCCCCGCGGGCGTGCGGCCGGCGAGGTTACGCCTCGGGCCGGGCGAGTGCCGCCTCGATGTGCGAGGTCGCCTCGGCATCGAGGTCGCGCGCGCGCAGGATCACCTCTGCGAGGCCGCGGCGGACCTTCACGTCGGCCAGCCTGCGGTAGCCCTCGGGGTGGCCGAGGCCTCCGGTCAGTCCCCACGCGTCCCACATGAGCGCATGCTCGGCGGCATAACAGGCGGCGGCGCGGAGCAGGTGCTCCGCGAGGCGATAGTGCGTCGCCCGGTCGTCCGACGCCTGCAGCAGGAACTGTGCCCCGTACCACCGGCACTCGGCCAGGTAGCCGACCGTCGAGTCGTGCACGGCGAAGCGGGTGCGCAGCGCGGCCTCGTCGCCATCCTCCAACTGCCCGTCGTCCTCCAGCAACGCCTCGACCCAGGCGGCATAGGCCGCGAGACCGGCCGGCACGCGGCCCGGCGCGGGGGGCCTTCGCGCAATCGATACCATCCGGTGGAGCGCCCGGCGATGGGCGGCACGGAAGTCGAAGTCCGGAAGAGGCTCACCGATGACGACGAAGGCCTCGCTTCCCCCGTACCAGTTCCGCGCGCGGAACTCGCCCGAGGGCTCGTACTCGAGGCCGTTTCGGAAGGGCGGCATCTCCTGGAAGAAGCTCCACCCGATCAGCACGTCGCCCTGCTCGTCGTAGCCGGTGACCAGGCTGCTCACGGGCGGGCCGGCAACGCCGAGCGCGATCACCGGGCGGCGGTGGACGGCGAGACTTTCCAGCACGCGTGCGCGGCAGGCGGCCTCGTCGTGGCTCGCCGTCCGCAGCACCTCGCACGCGTAGCCGACGCCGGCGAGCGCCTCGCGGAAAGCGACGTCGGGGTCGTCGGACGAGCGCCGGATGTCCAGGTTGTCCGCGCGCCAGCCCGGGCCCCACGCCAAGAAGGACGCGGCACCGGACACCCCGATGGCGTACGCGTAGGAACAAGTCGCGAGGCAGCCGGGTTGGCAGCCGCTCTCGTGGCGGCAGCCGAACCGCGGGTCGCCGAGGTACTCGAGGCACGCGCGGACGCAGGCGGGCAGGGGGATGTCCTCGGGGCAGCGCGGGCCGCCCTCGTGGAACCTTACCCGCGGAACGCCCGTCAGGAGGACGCGGTCAGGGTGGGGCATCGCCGGACGAGCCAGATTGTAGATCGGCATCCGAGCCGCCCACGGGCCCAGCTATCGGAGGTTGAGCTTGCCGGCGCCCCGTCACCGGCCGCACCATGGGCTGTTCCCAAACAGGTGAGGTGACGATGGCGGCACGTGCAAGGGCAGTCGGGGGAGCCGACCGGACGCAGCGTGATCTGTCCGCCGGGCAGCGCAAGGAGCTTCTCGAGACGTTGAGGGCCCGGTTCGAGCAGAACATGAACCGGCACGAAGGCGTCGAGTGGGCAGGCGTGCAGGCGAGGCTGGAGTCCAATCCCGCGAAGCTGTGGTCGCTCTACGAGATGGAACGGACCGGGGGCGAGCCGGACGTGGTCGGCCTCGATAGCGCGACCGGCGAGTGCATCTTCTTCGACTGTTCGGCCGAGAGCCCCAAGGGACGCCGCAGTCTCTGTTACGACCGCGAGGCGCTGGAGGCGCGGAAGGAGCACAAGCCGGCGGACAGCGCGATCGGCATGGCGGCCGCCATGGGCATCGAGATCCTGTCCGAAGAGCAGTACCGCGAGCTGCAGGCCCTCGGCGAGTTCGACACGAAGACGTCGAGCTGGGTGACGACGCCGCCGGAGGTCAGGAGACTGGGCGGCGCCATCTTCTGCGACCGCCGCTACGGCCGCGTCTTCACGTACCACAACGGCGCCGAGTCGTACTACGCGTCGCGGGGCTTCCGCGGCTGGCTGAAGGTGTGACGCGCCGCGTGCGCTGACGTTCGAGAGTCCGAGCGCAACCCGCACCAACGCGGCAAGCTGACCAACCGGATTGACGGTTACTGTTCGACGAAATACCGGATGCCTTTCGGCCGGGCAACCGCGCGCCTCTGCAATGACGACCGAGGCGACACAACGGCCCATGACTCGGCCCCCTTTTAGGCTGCGCTTCGGGCAGATTCGCGGGAGGCAGGCAAGACAATACCACGCCTTACACTGCCGACAAGCCCCGAAGGACTTGCCACTAAGACTGTGAACTAGCAGGACTTGCGGGGTGGTCGGGGCGCCGGGATTTGAACCCGGGGCCTCCTGCGCCCAAGGCAGAATTACCTGATGGCCGGATTGTGCCGTATCGTGGTTTTGTTAGTCTTTCCGTCCGTCGGCTTGGCCGACCGTTGCCGCTTTCGCCCCCCTGCCTGACCCCCCGTTGCAATCCGTTGCAATCGCGCGCGGTACTCGTCGTACAGACGCATCGCGTCCGATCGCCCCTTCGCCGTGTTGGCGAGATAGGTGCTCGTCTGCGCGATGTTCGCGTGTCCCAACCAATCACGGATCGCGTGCAGCGGCACGCCGGCCTCGAGCCAGCGGGAGCCGGCCTCGCGTCGCAGATCGTGGAAGTGGAGCCCGATCGCGTTCAGCGCGGCGCGCGACTCCGCGGTGAGATTCTTCGTCGCCGTGTACTGCGGCTGGTGCCCGTGCGCCTTCAACACGGCGGTATCCCACGCGCGGCCGATCTCGGTGAGCGCCGTGCCGA
>JARKSS010000110.1 GCA_029974175.1 Vicinamibacterales bacterium | reverse complement strand
CGTCGCACCAGCCAGGCCGCGGTCACCTCGACCGCCTGGGAACCTTCGCCCGGGAGCGACCGCCGGCCATCCAGCGCGGCATCCCAGAAGGACTGCCCGCGCGGCGGTGCCATCGTGCCATCGGGAATAACGCTCACCTGCTCGAGCAGGAGCGGCACGTCCACATCGGACCAGGCCATGAAGGGAAGCTGGGTGTGGGGGTCAAAGGCGGCCGTCGCCTCGATGAGCGCCGGCAGATCGCGAGCCGATGGGCCGAGCGCGAAGGCGAGGTGTGCAGGGTCGAGGCGGCCGAGCGCGGCGAAGAGCTGCGCGAGCCGGCCCCCGTTCGATTCCAGCAGGCTGGAGATGAAGCGGCCCGGGTCGGCTGGCGGCGCGCCGAGCGCGATCTCCCACGCCCGTTCGGCCGGCTCGCCGCCTGGCACCTCGACGCGCCCGCCGCGCACGCGGATGCCGTCCGAGTACGCAGCAAAGGCAGCCGCCGACCGCCGGTACACGGCGGTCAGTAGCGCCGTGTTCCCGGCGAAGAACTCGAGCGTCTCGCCATCGACGGCGAACAGGCCTTGGTAGAGGAAGGCTGCCGACCGGTCTCCGAGCACCGCCGCCGCCAGGTCGTTGGGCGCCACCGTCGCGCCGAGGACGGCCTCCCAGGCGGCGGGCGGCAGAAGTCCGGGTACGCGCTCGGGTGTGCCCGCCGTGGCGGCCGCGCGGGCGAGCACCGCCTGGATCCTGGCGGGATCGTTGCGCCCTGCGTGCAGCTCGCGCACGAGGACGAGCAGCGCGCGGTCTGGCTCCACCGGCACACTGATGCCGGCTGCTTGCAGAAGCCCCCTGGTGCCCGTGGGGATCACGAGCTCGTGGCCGGCATTCTCAGCCCGCAAGGCCGCCGGCACGGACGTCTGCCCGAGTGCCGCAACGAGCAGCGACGACAGCAGCGCGGCGGGAATCGGGCTCCGCCTGCATGGGGCGGCCGCCCCCTTCGTGAACGCGGCCATGCAGCCTGACTGTGGGGAAACCCACCCCAATGGTACCACGGCCCCGGCGACGGCATCCGCTCGGCCGTCGCCCCCACGTGTCTGCAGCGCGGCTTTCGGTTCACGAAATCCCTTACCGGACTGGTGTCACACTCGCCTCCCGCCGCCGGCCTTCTGGCGCCTGCCCCGTCCTGGTGCATCACTGGCAGCGGGATGAAGGGCGGCTACCTGGGCCGGATGAAGATTTGCGTGAAGTAGACCGAGCTGCCGGCCGCGGCCGCGCCGACACCGGTGAGCTGGTAGTTGCCGACGATGTTTTCGAGGTGGCCGGAACTGTCGAGCCAGCTGTCCACCGCCCCGGCGGCCGTGCGGCTGACGGCGACGTTCTCCGCGGCGGCACTCCACGGGATCGTCTGCCTGATGGTGGCGAGGCGGTCGTCGAAGCCGTCGTGTCCGAAGGGCACCCGGCCGCTTGCCATGGCGAGGCTGTGCTGCCGCGCTTGTTCGGCGATCGTTTCGTTCCAGGCGAGCGCGGCCAGCCCCCTCGATCGGCGGTACTCGTTGACGCGCGCGTAGGCCTGCTGCTCGAGCGACGGTGAAGGGGTCGGCGAGGGAGACGAGGGAAACGAGGGGCTCCGCTCGGTCGAACAGGAGGCGGCGAGCACGGCGAGCGCCGTGACGACAAGCGTCGCCGACAGGTTCCTCACGTCCCCGTCCCCCGCTGCACCGCGGCTCCTACTGCGCGCCGAGCCGCTCCCTCAGCTCGTAGTGCTGCGAACGGGCATCGAACCGCGCGAGCACGGCGCGCGCCTTGGGCGGCACGACCGCGGCCTCGTAGTCCTCCCCGGCGAACTTGCGCACGGCATCGACCGAGTCGAAGTCCATCACCGTGACGAACTCGACCTCGGGGCCGGCATCGCGCCGCAGCAGCTGGATGCCTCTGAACCCGGGAATGCGGCGGCCCCGGATCCCGACGAAGATCTCCTCCTTCAGCATCCGCTCGTAGGTGTCAGCGTTCCCGGGAGTGGTCCAGCCGTGCCAGATCCGGATGACCACGATCGCCCTCCCTTGCCGGTTCGCCCGTCCCGGCGGCATCACTCGACCGCAAATCACCGGGGTCCCGTGCTAGGCTTCTCGCGTCGATGAGACCCGCCCGCCTTCGGGCCGTCGCGCCCGTCGCCGTCGCGCTGGCGGTCGCCGTCCTGCCGGCGCCCGAGGGGTTGTCGCGCAACGCCTGGTGGTTCTTCGCGCTGTTCGCCGGCACCGTGACTGCCCTGGTCCTCGAGCCGGTCCCTGCGGCGGCCGCCGGCCTCTGTTCCGTCTCGCTCGCCGCCGCACTGCGCCTGGTCGATCCCTCGCCCGCCGCCTCGGCGAGGTGGGGGCTCTCGGGTTTCGGCAACGCAACCGTGTGGCTGATCTTCTCGGCCTTCGTACTCGCGCTCGGATACGAAAGATCGGGCTTGGGCCGGCGGCTTGCCCTCCTCCTGGTGCGCGCCATCGGCCGCCGCCCTTTCGGCCTCGGCTACGCAGTCGCCCTGTCGGATTTCGTGCTGGCGCCGCTGACGCCGTCGAACACGGCCCGGAGCGCGGGAACGCTGTTCCCGGTGATCCGGCAGATCCCCGAACAGGCTGCGCCAGGCTCGCCCGAAGACCAGCGGAGGCTGGGCGGCTACCTCGCGTGGACCGCGTTCGCTGTCACCTGCATCACCAGCTCGATGTTCCTGACGGCCCTTGCCCCGAACCTTCTCGCCGTGGAGGTCGTGCGGACGACAACCGGCGTCCGGCTGGAATGGACGTCGTGGCTGCTCGGATTCTGGCCTGTCGGGCTCGCCCTGGCGGCGGTGACGCCGCTTGCTGGCTACGCGTTCTTCAGGCCGGCCCAGGGAACCAGCGAGGCAGGCGCCGCCGTGTGGGCAGCGACGCAGCTCCGCGAGATGGGCGGCATCACCCGGCGCGAGACCAAGGTCGCCCTGCTCGCCCTGCTGGCCCTAACCGGGTGGGTGGCCGGGCGGGAACTGCTCGACGCGACCACGGTCGCGCTGCTGGTCGTCGGGCTCATGGTGCTGACCGGCGCGGTGCGCTGGGACGAGGTGCTGGGCCACGCCGCCGCCTGGAACGTGCTCGTGTGGTTCGCCACGCTCGTCGCGCTGGCTGACGGCCTGGCCAGGGTCGGCTTCGTGTCGTGGATCGCGAAGAGTGCGACGGTGCCGCTCGCCGGCCTTTCGCCGACCGCTGCAGCGCTCCTGCTGCTCACGCTGTTCTTCGCGTCGCACTACCTCTTCGCCAGCGTCACCGCGCACGTCGCCGCACTGCTGCCAGTGGCGCTTGCAACGGCAGCGGCGCTCCCGGGCATCGATGCCGCCCGCTTCGCCGCGCTGCTGTGCTACAGCCTCGGGCTGATGGGCGTCATCAGCCCGTACGCCACCGGCCCGGCGCCCGCGTATTACGCGAGCGGCTTCCTGTCGCGAGGGCAGTTCTGGGGACTTGGCTTCGCGTTCGGCTCGGTGTTCCTGCTCGCGCTGCTCGCGCTCGCGGCGATCACCCTGTAGCCAAGCCACCGCCAGGCTGACCATTCCCCAGCGATCCGGCCCCGAGCAGGTGGAGGCACGAGAGGTCTGCTCTCGGTCAGGATGCACCCGCTCGCCCGCCCACCGTCCAGAACGGCTGTTCCGCCGGCACGAACTCCACCGGCACGCCCTTGACGAACCCCCGCAGCCACCGGGCGCACTCGTCCATTCCCGCCTGCTCGCTGGGGATGTGACCGATCACGATCAAGGCCTTCTTCTTGCCCAAGGTGGCTGCGTCGGCCGCGTAGGCGACGGTCTCCCACTCGCGCGTCTCCCCGACCAGCAGCACCTCGACGTCGTCCCTCTCCAGCATGCCGATCTCGCGCGCAGAGCCGGCCGCACCGAGGCTCAGTCCCACCTTGCCGACCTTCATCTCGGGATCGCCCACGACCCGCACGACTGAAGAGTCCAGCTTCTGTGCAACCTCGGCCGCCAGCTTCCTCACCGTCGTCTCGGGCACGACGAACCGCGCCGGGCGGTCGCCCTTCCGGTAGCCGCCCCACCCGAGCACGCGCGTCACCCCGGCGTCGATGCCGTCGGGACTGCGCCGGTGCCAGTGATCGTGGAAGCGCCAGACGAGGAGCCCGTGTTTCTCGATGAAGGCCCGCTTCTCGGCCCAGACCGGGTCGCTCTCGGGCATCCCCTCCGGCTTGTCGAGGTGCGTGTAGAAAGTTGGTTCGTGGGTGATGACCAGGTTGAGGCCCTTGTCAGCGGCCCGCTGCAGCACGTCCATCGTGGCCATCATGGTGACCGCGATCCCGGTAACGCGCGTGTCCGGGTTTCCCGCCTTGAACGTGTCCACTGTCTCCGTGGCCCACGGCACTCCCACGTGCGTCTGAATGGCTGCCACAACTTCTCGAGCGGTCGGCCCGGTCGTCGCGGCCGACGGCTTCTCCTGGGCGGAGACGCTCGTGGTCACGATCGCCAGCAGTCCTGTTGCCAGTGCCGCCATCCGCATGTCCTGCATCATGGATTGGTCTCCCGGTCAATTCGGGTGTGGAATCGCAACGGCCTTCACGACGAAGACGCAGTATTCTAGCCTCCGGCGCGAGCGGCCGAAGGCATTCGGACTTGGCCGCGGACGCCGCTGGACGCTGTCGGGAAACGGCCTGTACACTTCTGGCGATTGCCCCTTGTGCCAAGGAGCCCGCAACCGCGGCGTGCTCATCAGATGAGAGTGCTGTTCCTCGTCTTCTCGCTGGCCGTTTCGCTCGCCTGCATCGGCGGCGTCGCGCAGGCGCCGCGCGGCGGCAGTTCCGCCCGGGGCGCCGAGCCGTCATCGAGCTTGGAGGCCGAACAGGAGCTGTTCGACCGCGTCAACGCCTACCGCGTAACGAAAGGGCTGACCATCCTGCACTGGAGCGACCTGATCGCCGAACAAGCGCGCGGCCACAGCCGCGACATGGCCTCCGGCGCGGCACCGCGCGGACATGCGGGCTTCGAGGCGCGCGTCGCGGAGATCAGGAAGCACATCCCCATCAGCGCCTGGGCCGAGAACGTGGTCGGCGAGCGGAACGCAGACGAGGCCTTCGGCCGCCTGGTCGAAAGCCGCTCGCACCGGAGGAACCTGGAGCGAGATTTCGATCTCACCGGGGTAGGCGCGGCGACCGACTCGCAAGGCCTGCTGTACCTCACGCAGATCTTCGTGAAGTCGAAGTAGCGGGACGCGGAGGGCTGGAAACGCGAAGGGCCACCGTTCGGTAGCCCTCTCTGTCCTGCCGAGCGGAGTGCGCCGCCGTCGTTGGCCCTCAATGGAACGAGGCCGGCGCTTTCACGAACGACACCGACAATTCCAGCGCCTCCAGGGTTCCCTGGAGGATGACCTCGCCCCGCGGCAGGTCGGGCCGCTTCTGTCCTTGCGGACCGAGCACGAAATCGTGGTAGCCATGCTCGTAGACGTCCATCCTCACCGGCTTCCCCGCCTGGGCAAGCTGGTCGTGGAGCAGGGTGGCCATCGGCAGCAGGCTGTCGGCCGTCCCGGCCAGGATCAGCAGCGGCGTGCGGATCGGGGCGATATTGGCGGCAGCGACCGCCTGGTCGAACTTCAGGTTGGAATAGTCCCTGCGCCCGCCCTGCGGCATCTGTACGCCGAGGAACCAGATCGGCGCCGGCGCTCCCAGGATCGCCGAATGAATGGTCGGCACCTTCGAGACGAGGAACGCGACGAGGTTGCCCCCGAGGCTCACGCCGTACAGGCTGATCCGCTTCCCGTCCACGTAGGGCAGCCGCTCGACGTACTGGATGATGGCCAGCCCATCGTCTATGGCGGTGGCTCCCGCGCCCGACGAGGGTACGTTCATCGCGTTCCAGTCTCCCCCGCGGTAGTCACCGACCACCACCACGAAGCCCTCCTGGAGGAACCTCTCCCAGACCGGACCGCCGTGATCGCCACGCGACCATCCCACCAGCTGCTCCATGCCGCGTCCGCCCGGTGCACCGTGGAAGACGATGATGGCCGGGAAGGGCCCGTCGCCTCTTGGCTTGCGGATGGCGGCGGCCACGTACACGCCGTCCTTCGACTTGATGTATGCCTGCTGGACGGGCGAGTCGACCTCGCTGACCACCCGGATGTACTTGTCGTGCGGCAGCGGGGTCGGGCTGCCGGCATGCTTGTGGATCTCGCCGGAGGCGAGGCAGGGGTATGACATGAGAATCCCGACCGCCAGAAGCATGGAGGTTGAGCGCATATGGACCGGCATTCTACCCCGGCAGGCCGCTCGCACCCGCACCTTCTGTGTAGAATGCCCGGTCATGGCCTCTTCGGCGCGTTCCACCCTTCGAGCGGCGTTCCTCGTCCTCTTCCTCCCTGGCTGCCTGACGGCTGCTGCGCACGAACGACAGGACACGCCGCCCGGCCTCTCCCCCGCGCCGCGGTTCGAGGTGCTCGAAACGAAGGTCGTCAGCCTCGACGCGCACAACTACCAC
>JARKSS010000254.1 GCA_029974175.1 Vicinamibacterales bacterium | reverse complement strand
GAGCGCCTCGGCCAGCGCCTTGATGCCCGGCGACCGCACGCCATCGTCGTTGGTGATGAGAATGCGAGGCATAGGGAATGATCAGTATCCCACGGTCCTCGCGGGCTCGCGGACGAGGGAGCACGGGGAGGCGCGCCGGTGGCGCACCCGGCTAGCGGCGACCGCGCCGCCCCGCCGCAGCTCGGCCTGGTGCGGCCGGGCGCGGCACGTGGTGGCGGCTTGCCACGAGCACCGGCCTCTCGCCGCCCATCCTTCGGCTGGGCTGCGGCGTCTCGGCGGTGGGACGGGGCCGTTCCGGCTGCGCCAGCAGCCAGCGGGTTCCCAGCGGGGCCCCGAGCATCGCGACCACCGCGACGTGCACGACGCCTACCGTTGCGGCGGCGGCGGTCCAGAACCAGCCGGGTCCTGCCAGCAGCGCTGCCAGTGCGCCCGCTCCCCAGCCGAGCAAGGCGGCCAGGCCCACGTCCACCAGCGGAGCCGCGACGCGTTTCCAGGCCGGCGGGCCCGAGCGCGCCGGCGGCGGGACGGCCGCCAGGACGAGGCGCGGTGCGTCATCCGAGGAGCCCGGTGAAGTCGTCGAGGCCGGCGGCGGCACGGCGTGCATCTCGGGCACGACGTCGCCGTCCTCGGGGAAGAGGCGCACGAACCGGCGGCAGGTTTCCTCGGGATCCAGGCCGACCGCCTCGGCGTAGCTGCGGACAAACGCCCGGCGGAACAGGCCCGACGGCCAGCGCGAGAGGTCGTTGTTCTCGAGCCCCCGGTAGAGTGCCACGTTGACCTTCGTCGTCTCGGCAATCTCTTCCAGGGTGAGGCCGCGCGCCTCTCGGGCACGCCGGAGTTCGGGCCCGAACGAGGAGCGGTCGATCATGCCTCTTCCTCCCGCCGGCTTTCCGCCAGCCACTGCTGGCTCACGACTCCCGCGTCGATCGAGCGCCCCGCGCGGCGGAGCTGCCGCCGAGCGAGAGCGGCCGCGCCGACGGCCGCCAACACGATGAGGGCAAACGCGAGGTAGTTCACGGAAACAGACTCCGCGATGAGGTGGGACAGGGACCCCGTGAACGCGGCAACGAAGTATGGGACGAGTATGCCCGCGCTTGCAAGCTGATCCATCGCGAAGGGCCAGAAAACAGGATGCGCGGGCTGGCTGGCACAGGCTTGGCACCTCACGCCGCGGAGGTCCCCATGCCACGCCCCCTGCTCGTCTCAGCCATCCTGACGGCCGCGCTGGCGATCCCATCGGTCGCCGCACCACAGGTCGTGGACGTTCGCGAGCCGTATCCCGCGGTCACCGCCGACGGCCGCGACTGGCTGCGCAACCGCGAACCAATCCTCTTCGCCGGCGAGCGCTACTTGCCCTCCGGTCCCACTGTCCATTTCCAGCCGGACGTGATGGTGCCGACGGGGTCATACGATGGTGTCCCCTTGTACGCGGACACCTCACTCGAGCCGTACAGCCAGATCCTGGTCCCGATTGGACGAGGACTCTTGCAGCCCTACGAGCGTCCGCGCGAAGGCAACCTCGCCGGCACCACTGGGAGCCGCACCCCGTCGTTCCCGGTTGCCCTGCGGCCCGACGTTCCCGTCGAGGGCTTGCGGCCCGATGCTTCGCTGCAGGGCGGCCAGTGGCCGGACGACTCGCTGCACCAGCGGCCGCCGCAAGCCCCGCGCACTTCCATTCCAGCCCCTGCTCCGTCGGATGAGCGACAGCCGGGGATTGTCTCGGCGCGCGAGCCCGAGGGCAACCGCGGCATCTGGATTTCCTACGAGGGCCGCCGGTGGCAGTCGGCCGGCGACGCGGTGGCCCGCGATCCCGGCTTCAAGAAGGTGGGCGAGTACCGCGGCTTCCCCGTCTACGTGCGCGACCCGGCCCCCGCGGGCGAGGCGTTGCAGATCTACATCCCCAGCCGCGACGACATGCTGGCGCCCTACAAGGCCGTCACCGGCTGACGCCGGCTTGGTCTTATGCCCTGAGGTAGATGCCCTTCCGGTACATCCCGTAGAGGATGACGAACAGCACGCCGAGGTACGCGCAGGCGTACAGCAGCGACGCGTTCTTCGGGTCGGCGAGCGGGGCGAACCACGACGTGTAGATGAACCGCTGCAGCGAGACTGGCGTGCCTTCGGGCCCGGTCACCTTGATGACACCCAGCAGCCTCGCGCTGAGGCCGGCAAGCACGTACAGCGTGATCGCGTTGACGCCGAGGATCACGAAAGGCCTGGTCCACCAGCGCCAGCCGAGGACGTCCACCAGGTAGTAGCAGACGGCAAGCGAGAACGCGGCGGCCCCGCCGGTGAAGGCCACGAACGAGCTGGTCCACAGGTTCTTGTTAATCGGGAAGACCAGGTCCCACAGCAGCCCCAGGGCCAGCAGCGCGAGGCCAGCGGCGGCCAGCACGGCGGCCTTCGCGCGTGCCTCGACCCCGGCGCGCAGCCAGAATCCCGTGATCACCCCGGCCAGGATGGTGGCAATTGACGGAAGCGTGCTCGCAAGGCCTTCCGGGTCCCACCCGCGTTGCCGGTACATGTGGGCCTGGCCGATCACCGCGCGGTCGATGAAGGCGGCCAGGTTTCCTTCCTGCGACAGGTCGCCCGGCACGTGGCCCGGGTACGGCGCCAATACCATCGCCGCCCAGTAGCCGAGAACCAGCACGGCAGCGACCCACGCCAGACGCACGGCGTGCCTGCGATCGTCGCGTGTGCCCGAGGGCAGCGTCCAGCGGAACAGCGCGGTTGCCGCCAGGTAGCCGATCCCGATTCGAACCAGGACCCCGGGGATGCGCCAGGTGGCCAGCGGGAAGTACGGGAATCCCGCGAGCAGCACGCCGAGGCCCGCGATGGTGGCCGCGCGGCGGAGAATGCGTCCCCAGGGCCCCAGCGTGGCCCGCGACAGCGTCATCGCCACCCCGACGATGAAGAGAAAGAAAGGGAAGATGAGGTCGGTCGGCGTCCAGCCGTGCCATTCGGCGTGGAGCAGCGGCGCATAGACGTTGCCCCAGTCGCCCGGGTTGTTCACGATCACCATCGCGGCCATCGTCGCGCCCCGGAAGACGTCGAGAGAGACGAGGCGGGTGGAGGGAATAGGGGCGCGGGCGGTGGCTGGCGTGGTGCTCATGGCGCGACAGGATAGCGCAAAGCCGTTCAGGTCGCATCCGGGGCGAGGTGGTGGTAGATCTGGAGCATGGCCACCACCACCCTCGGCCAGGAACTCGAACGGCAGGTCCGCGAGGGGGACCTGTACGAGCGCTACAACGGCGACTGGACCCGCTGCTTCGCGTGCGGGCACCGCTGCCCCATCCCGAACGGCGCGGCCGGGGTATGCAAGGTCCGCTTCAACCGCGGCGGCCGGCTGATGGTTCCGTGGGGGTACGTCAGCGGTGTGGCGTGCGACCCGATCGAGAAGAAGCCGTTCTTTCACGCCTTCCCTGGGACGCTCGCCTACAGCTTCGGCATGCTCGGCTGCGATCTCCACTGCAGCTACTGCCAGAACTGGGTCACCTCGCAGGCGCTGCGCGACCCGGCGGCGATCCTCATCTCACGCGAGGCGTCGCCCGCCGAGATGGTGGCCGAGGCCGTTCGCCGCGGTGCCCGGGCCGTGGTCAGCACCTACAACGAGCCGCTGATCACCGCCGAGTGGGCCGTCGAGATCTTCAAGCTGGCGCGCAAGGCGGGGCTGGCCACCGGCTTCGTTTCCAACGGGAACGGCACGCCCGAGGTGATCGAGTACCTGCGGCCGTGGGTAGATCACAACCACATCGACCTCAACGGGTTAGACCACAAACCCGACCCCCAGCTGGGCGGCCGGCTGGA
>JARKSS010000089.1 GCA_029974175.1 Vicinamibacterales bacterium | reverse complement strand
GACGCCGACTTCGTCGTCTTCGATGGCGACCCCTTCGACATCCAGACCCGCGTCGTCGAGGTGTACATCGACGGCCGGCGCGCGCGGTGAGGTGCAGCATGACACGACAGACCAGCGTTATCCGAGCGTCCCTGATCGCCGTGGCGCTTGCTGCCGGCCTCCGTGCCGCCCCGCCCCAGGTCATTGCCATCCGCGGCGGCCGGGTGGTTCCGGTGAGCGGCCCCGCCATCGAGAACGGCACCGTCGTGATCACGGATGGGAAGATCACGGCTGTCGGAGCGAAGGTGGCCGTGCCGAAGGGCGCCTCGGTGATCGACGCGAAGGGAGGCTGGGTGCTTCCCGGCCTGGTGGACGCGCACACGAGCGTCGGCCTCGCCGGCGAGCGCCGCGACGGACCGCCTGACGAGCTGTCGGACGCCAGCACGCCGCAGCTGCTGGTGCTCGACGGCTTCAACCCGTACGACCGGCGCGTCGGTCGGCTCGTGATGGCAGGCATCACCACCGCGCTGGTGACGCCCGGCCGCGCGAACGTCATCGCCGGGCAGCCCGCGGTCGTGCGCCTCGCTCCCGAATCGCCCGACGCGGTCGCCTTGCTTTCGCCGGCGGGCGTGAAGCTCTCGCTCGGCGAGGGGCCGAAGAAGGCGTTCGGTGAGAAGAGCCGGCTGCCGGGCACCCGCATGGGGGCGGCCTTCGTCGTGCGCAAGGCGCTGCTGGACGCCGCCGAGTACTCGCGGAAGTGGAAAGAGCACGAGGCCAGCGGCCGGAAGACGCCGGCGCCCGCGAGAGACCTTGCCCTCGAGCCGCTCGCCCGGCTGCTGGATGGCCGGCTGACGGCGTTCATCGAGACCTACCGCGCCGACGACATCATCACCGCGCTGCGCCTGGTGGACGAGTTCAAGCTGAAGGCGGTGCTCATGGGCTGCACCGAGGGATCGCGTGTCGCGGGCGAGATCGCCCGACGCAAGATCCCCGTCATCGTCGGACCGATGGGCGTTGGGCCGAGGCGGTTCGAAACCGAGGAGGCGGGCATCGGGAACGCCGCCACGCTGGCGGAGGCGGGCGTGGTCGTCGCGATAGACAGCGAGGATGAAATGGGGATTGGCGCCCCCGAGGAACTGCCGCTGGCCGCGGCCCTCGCCGTGAAGGGAGGCCTCGCACACGACGTCGCGCTTCGGGGCATCACGCTGACCGCGGCGCAGCTGATCGGCGTCGGCGACCGCGTCGGCAGCCTGGAGCCCGGCAAGGACGCCGACATCACGATCTTCACCGGCGACCCGCTGTATTACCGGTCGCGCGTTCGAACGGTGATCTCCGCCGGCAAGGTGGTGTACGAGCCTTGAGCCGCCTTCGCCAAGCGCTCGCTGCGCTCCCGCCGTCGCCAAGCGCTCGGGGCTTCGGCGGGCAACCCTTGAGCCTTGAGCCTATCTCTGCACGAGATCCAGCGGCTCGATCGGCGCCGGGGTGAAGCTGAGCACGAAGATCAGCAAGGCGATGGCGGCAAGCGCCAGGCGCGCCCGGTCGAGGGGCACATGCTCGTCAACCGTGGGAGGGTGGTGCGGGCCGAAGAAGTAGAGCATCGCGAGCAGCATCAGCGTCCACACGACCCAGCTCATCGAGACGAACGTGAGGACGACGGCGATGGCGATCGCGCCGAGCGTGATGAACGACGAACGCCGCCCGAACACCGCGTAGGAGATGTGCCCGCCGTCGAGCTGGCCAATCGGGAACAGGTTGAGCGCCGTGGCCAGCAGGCCGAACCAGGCGGCAAAGCCCATCGGGTGAAGGTTCAGCGAATATCCCTCAGGGATAGTCCCCCACATGATCCACGCCGCCCCCTTGAAGAGGAGCGGTTCGCCCAGCGACAGCCCCGAGAAGTCGGCCGGGAGGGCGGCCACGCGCGACTGCGCCAGCCCGATTACCAAGGCTGGCACGGCGAAAACGAAGCCCGCGAGCGGCCCGGCAACGCCGATGTCGAAGAGCACCCGCTTCGAACGAACGGGCTGGCGGATCCTGATGAACGCCCCGAGTGTTCCCGTGAGCACCGGCGGCGGCACCGGGATGAAGAAGGGCAATGTCGCGTTGATCCCGTAGAAGCGGCAGGCGAGATAGTGCCCCATCTCGTGCGCCCCGAGGATCACCATGATCGTCAGGCTGTACCAGAGGCCACCTGCCAGCAGCCCCCAACTCGGCTCCACCGTTTCGGCCCTGAAGTCCATCAGGTAGGCCGCGTAGTGCCCGGCGCCGACCACGGTGGTCGTCCCCAAGGTCAGCAGCAGCAGCCCGGCGTGCACCCAGTAGCGATCGCGCGGAAAGGGGCGGGGAACCAGGTCCGGCGGGTAGTCGGGCGCTCGTTCCACCCGCAGCGGGATCCTTGCTACACTGACGCTGCCGAGGCGAAAGGGTGGCGGCTCGTCGGGAAGCAGCCCCGGGGAGGTCGGGTGGTCGTCGGGACCGGGGGCGGAGCGGTCGTCGGGAAATGGCGCCAAAGCGTGTCAGCCGATGTTCTGCAGGTCCTTGCCCGGCTTGAACCTGATCGTCCGCCCGGGCGGGATCCGCACCTCTTTGCCGGTGCGTGGGTTGCGGCCGATGCCTCGCTTGCGCGGCTTCACCTGGAACACCCCGAACCCGCGCAGCTCGATACGATCGCCGCGCTGCATCGAGACCCGCATCGCGTCGAAGACAGCATCCACCGCCAGCTCGGCCTTGACCTTGGTGATGTCCGCGGCTTTCGAGACCTCGTTGACGATGTCAACCTTGATCATGCTAAGGCGCTCCCTGGAAGCTGCTAACTATCATAGAGAGAGTCACTTAGCCTGTCAAGCGCGGGTGTCACGTGGGTAAGCGCCAGTCGCGGACCGTCGTGCTGGTCGGCCGGCCCAACGTCGGCAAGTCCACCCTTTTCAACCGGATTACCTCGTCCAGGCGGGCAATCGTGACCGCCCTACCGGGAACCACCCGCGACCTGATCACGCAGACAGCGGTGTGGCGGGGCGTGACCTTCGAGCTGACCGACACCGGGGGCATGTACGGGGCCAGCCAGGACCCGCTCCACGAACTGGTCTTCGCCACCGGCCTCCGCGCCATCCGCTCGGCCGATGTCCTGGTGCTGGTCGTGGACGGCCGCGAGGGACGCACGCCGGGCGACGACGAGATCGCGTCGGCACTGCGAGAGACGGGGGCCCCGGTCGTCGTCGCCATCAACAAGATCGACGACCGCCGGGCGCAACAGGCCGCGCTCGACTTCTACCGCCTCGGCTTCGAGTGCGTGGTGGAAGTCTCGGCCGAGCACGGCCAAGGGGTCGGCGACCTGCTTGACGAGGTCGTCGCGCGCCTGCCGGCCGGGCCTGCCACGGCTCAGCCGTCACAAAGCGAGGCCGAGGACGAGCGGGAGGAGGCGCGCGAACTGGCGGCTGGCGCACCGAACGAGGTACGCGTCGCCATTGTCGGGCGGCCCAACGTGGGGAAGTCGTCGCTCGTCAACCGCCTGATGCGCCGAGAGCTGGTGCTCGTCAGCGAAGTGCCGGGAACGACGCGCGACGCCGTGGACGCGCTGCTCAGCTGGAACCGGCGGCAGTACCGCATCGTGGACACCGCGGGCATCCGCCGCCCCGGGCGGGTCGCGCGCTCGGGGCAGGTCGAGTCGCTGAGCGTGATCATCGCTCGACGGTCGGTGGCGGCAGCCGATGTCGCGGTGCTCGTCATCGACGCGGTCGAAGGGCCGACCGAGCAGGATGGCGCGATCGCGGGTGAGGCCGAGCGTGCGGGCTGCGGGGTCGTGATTGCCGCCAACAAGTGGGACCTCGTCAAGGCCCGCAGCCAGGGCTTTGCCGACACGTTCGACGCCGAGGTCCGCCGCCGCCTGAAGTTCCTCGAATACGCGCCACTCGTCCACATCTCGGCGCTGACCGGCGAGCGTACGCCCCGGCTGCTCGAGGTGGTGGACAAGGTGGCCGCCGCGAGACGGCGGCGGGTGACGACGGGCGAGCTGAACCGGTTCGTCGAGCGCATCACGGTGGAGCATCCGCCGGCAAGCCCGGGCCGCAAGGCCGTGCGCATCCTCTACGCGGCACAGGTCGCGGTCGCGCCGCCGACCTTCGTGTTCTTCACCAACATCGCCACCACATTCCACTTCTCGTACGAGCGCTTCCTGGTGAACCGGCTGCGCGACGAGTTCGGCTTCATGGGCACGCCCATCCGCATCCAGGTCAGGTCGCGCCGTGGAGAGGGGTAGGGTATACTCGCGTCCGACGTGGCGGACTCCCTGATCGACATCCCCGACAAGCCGGCCTTCAAGGCGGCCGAAGTGTGCGAGCTCGCGCAGATTCCGCCCTACGTCCTGCGGTCCTGGGAGAAGGAGTTCCCGAACCTGGGAGTGGTGCCGCGGGCGGGTGCGCCCAGGGTGTACCGGCGGGGTGACGTCGAGCAGATCCTCCGCATCAAGCAGCTGGTCTTCTCGGAAGGCCTCACCCTTGCCGGCGCCCGCCGCCGCCTGGAAGGGGAGCCGGCACCCGATCCCGAGCCCGACTTCCCGGTGCCCGAGGATGTGAAGGCGCGTGTGAGCAAGGTCAAGCAGGAGCTGAAGTCACTGCTCGAACTCCTGGGGCCCGCGCGCGGTCCGGCCCTGCCGCCACCCCCACCCCCCTCACCCGGCACCTGGCCGCCCCTGAAGACGGCGGCCCCGTTGCGGCGGGAGGAAGGCGCAAAAGCTGCTTCGTCGCGGCCGGAGGCAGACGCGAAAGTGGCCGCCCGGTTGCGGCGTGAGGACGACGAGTCGGCGCTGCCGCTGCTCGACGCCGAGGCCGCCGAGGCCGAGACGCAGACGCCGTCACCGCCCGCCGGAGCCACACCAGGAGGAACGAAGCGAAGGCGAGGGAGGAGGCAAGCGTAGGCTCAAGGCTCGGGCTCGGCTCAAGGCTCAAGGCTCAGGGCTCACGGGCCTGCCGCACGTGCAGCCGAGCCTCAGGGTGGGGTAGAATACACGGACGGTCGGGGAGTAGCGCAGCCTGGTAGCGCACCTGAATGGGGTTCAGGGGGTCGGTGGTTCAAATCCTCTCGCCCCGACCAGAAGAGAGAGCGGCGGGTAACACCGGGGTAACAAGATTCGCCCCGCTAGGAGCAGCCGTACAGACGAGCGCCCGGCCCACATCGAGCCGGGCGTTTTTGCGTACGGCTGCTCCGGTAGGCGTGTTCACGCCTCGGCGACAGTCGCGCCTCCCGCGGCGATCGCTGCGGCGCGGTCAAGTGGAGGGTCCGCGGATCCGCGAAGGGCCTCCCGCTGTCCCCTACCAGGAAGCGCTCCACGGGGGCTAGAATCCCGCTTCGCCCCCGGACGGCTGCAGGCCGTCTAGGCAACCGATCGTGAATCCTGCGTCTGGGAAGGCCCGTTCTCAGGCCACGCTGCCAGGGCTGAGGCAATCGGCGAG
>JARKSS010000066.1 GCA_029974175.1 Vicinamibacterales bacterium | reverse complement strand
ACGGCAGCCGATCGGATCGACGCGGCCGGCGGCATCATTCTGCCGGGGCTGGTGAACACCCACACCCACGCGGCCATGGTCCTGTTCCGCGGCCTCGCCGACGACCTGGCTCTCATGGACTGGCTGCAGCAGTACATCTTTCCGGGCGAGGCGCGGACGGTGTCGCCCGCGATGGTCCGGGTCGGCACGCGCCTGGCGGCGCTGGAGATGATCCGGTCCGGGACGACGACCTTTGCCGACATGTACTACTTCGAGGAGGAGGTGGCCCGCGCGACGCGGGAGGCCGGCCTCCGGGGCGTCCTCGGGCAGACCATCATCGGCTTCCCGGTTGCGGACGCGAAGACGCCGGCCGAGGGGCTGGCCCGTGCCGAGGCGTTCATCAAGGCGTTCCGCGACGACCCCCTGATCACCCCCGTGCCCGCCCCGCACGCCGTCTACACGCTCGACGAGGCTTCACTGCGCGCGTCGCGCGCCATGGCCGACCGGTACGGCGTGCCGCTGCTCATCCATGTCGCCGAGACGCGCGACGAGCTGAAGACGGTGGGGGAGAAGCACGGCGGGGCCACGCCGGTCGGCTACCTCGCCTCGATTGGGCTGCTCGGCCCGCCGCTGGTCGCGGCGCACTGCGTCTGGCTGAACGACGCCGACATCGCCGCGATGCGTGAGTCGGGCTCGGCCGTCTCGCACAACCCCGAGAGCAACATGAAGCTGGCGAGCGGCATCGCGCCCGTGCCGCAATTCCTCGCGGCCGGCCTGCGGGTGGGGCTGGGCACCGACGGCGCGGCCAGCAACAACGACCTCGACATGGTGGAGGCAATGCGGCAGGCGGCCCTGCTTCACAAGGTGGCCACGTCCGACCCTCGAGCCATCCCGGCCGGGGCGGCGCTCGAGATGGCGACGATCGGCGGCGCGCGGGTTCTCGGCCTCGAGCGGCGCATCGGCTCGCTCGAACCCGGCAAGGAAGGCGATCTCGTCGTCTTCTCGACGCGAGGCGCGCGGCAGACGCCCCTGTACAACCCGGTCTCGCACCTCGTCTACGCCGCGAGGGCTGACGACGTCACCACCACCATCGTGCGCGGGAAGGTGCTGATGAAGGACGGGCGCGTGCTGACGCTCGACGAGGCCCGGGTCCTCGCCGACGCGCGCCGGCTGGCCCGCCAGGTGCAGGCAGCCGTCCTCAGTCGGTGATCACGGCGATGTAGGGAAGGTTGCGGTACCGCTCGCCGTAGTCGAGGCCGTAGCCGACCACGAAGCGATCCTCGATCGTGAAGCCGATGTGCTCGACCTTCACGTCCACCTGCCGCCGCGAGGGCTTGCTCAGCAGGCACGCCGTCCGCAGCGACTTCGGAGAGCGGGCCCGCAGGATCTCCTGCAGGTAGGAGAGCGTGAGGCCGGTGTCCACGATGTCCTCGACGATGATGACGTTGCGGCCTTCGAGCCCGGCGTCGAGGTCCTTCACCATCCGGACCTCGCCCGACGACCGCGTCCCCTTCCCATAGCTGGAGACCGCCATGAAATCGAGGGTGACGTGCCGGTCCATCGCCCGCACCAGGTCGCCGAGGAAGAGAAACGCCCCCTTGAGGATCGCGACGAGATGAAGGTCTTCCTCCGGTCCGTAGAGGCCGGCGATCTCGCGGGCCATCTCGGTGACGCGGGCGCGGATTTGGTCGGCCGTCAGCAGGACGGTCAGGTCATTCTCCCATCTTCGATCGGGCATGACGCTGGAGCCTAGCACACTTCGCGATTGAAGTGGTGCACCGCCCGCTATATCCTGCGATGACTGGCGCCCCGATCGCCGTACCGGTGCCCGGGAATCGAAGGTGACGGTCACGATGTCCTTGCACGCGTCGGGAGGGCCCGAACAGGTCGCCTGGTTGATCGACCATACGCTGCTCAAGGCCGAGGCGACGGCGGCCGATATCGACCGCCTCTGCGACGAGGCGTCGGGCGCCGGGTTCTATGCCGTCTGCGTCAACCCCGTCTTCGTCGCGCGCGCCGCGCGCCGCCTCAGGCAGTCACCGGTCGTGGTCTGTACCGTCGCCGGCTTCCCGCTCGGTGCGGTGCGCACCGAGCTGAAGGCGCTCGAGGCGCGCCGCGCCATCGAGGACGGCGCCGGCGAGGTGGACATGGTGATCCACGTGGGCGCGCTGAAGGCCGGGGAGACGTCGGCGGTGCGCGGCGACATCGCCGCGGTGGTCGAGGCGTGCCGTCGCGGCGCCGCCCGCTGCAAGGTCATCCTCGAGACGGCGCTGCTCGACGAGGCGCAGATCCTCGCGGGCTGCCGCGCCGCCGTGGACGCCGGGGCCGATTTCGTGAAGACCTCGACGGGCTTCGGGCCGTCGGGGGCGAGGGCCGAGGACGTGGCCCTCATGGCGCGGGCGGTTCGGGAAGCCGGCCTCGGGGTGAAGGCCGCCGGGGGCATCCGCACCTACGCGCAGTTCTGCGAGATGGTGGCGGCTGGCGCAACCCGGGTGGGGACCAGCGCGGGGCTTCGGATCCTCGAGGAGGCCCGGGGCGGGACCGTTCCGTCCCGGTGAGCGGCGTCGCGCCGCGGAAAGGAGAACGTGTGGCGAAGGAACTGAGCAAGGACGTGTTGCAGCGTCTCGCCCGGCTCGGAGCCAAGGCGAGGCTGGACGAGCTCGAAGCGGAGCGCCGGGCGATCCTGAAGGCGTTCCCGGAACTTGGCGGCGGCCGAAAGGCAGCGGCGGAGGCGCCGGGCGCTCCGGTCAAGCCGGCCCGGAAGCCGCGCAAGAAGCGGAGGGTTTCGGCGGCCGCGCGCAAGGCCGCCTCCGAGCGGATGAAGCAGTACTGGGCCGCCAAGAAGGCGCAGCAGTAGCGCGGCCCGCAGAGGTCGATGCCTGACCTGGCGCGGGCGATCACGTGGCTGAGCGACGGGGGCTGGGGGCCGTGGAACACGGCCATCGGACACGTGCCCGGCCCGCTCGTCCTGCTGCTGCTGGGCGTCGGCCTCTTCCTGACCCTCCGCTACCGGTTCGTCCAGGTCCGCCGCTTCCCCGCGGCCCTTCGCACCATCGTCGGGCAGCAGTCGGGAAGCGGCGGCGTCCTGACGCCGTTCCAGGCGTTCATGACGGCGCTCGCCGCCTCGATCGGGACCGGCAACATCGCCGGTGTGGCGACGGCGGTGGTGGCGGGGGGGCCGGGCGCAGTCTTCTGGATCTGGTGCTACGGCTTCTTCGCGACCGCCATCAAGTTCACCGAGGCCGTCCTCGGCACCACCTTCCGCCTTTCCCGGGCCGGCGGGGTTTCGTCGGGCCCGATGTATTACCTCCGCGACGGTCTTGGGATGCCGCGCCTGGCGGCGGCATACGCGCTGGTCGCCGGCGTCGCCGCACTCACCACGACCCCTTTCACACAGCCCAACTCGATTGCGGTGGCGTTCGAGTCGGAGTTCGCCCTCTCGCCGCTCGCGTCGGGCGTCCTCATCGCGGTCCTCACCTGGCTGGTGATCATTGGCGGCGTGAGGTCGATCGGCCGGGCGGTGGAGAAGCTCTCGCCGCTGAAGGTGTTCCTCTACCTGGCCGGGGGCCTCTTCGTGATCCTCGCGAACGCGAGTCGCCTGCCCGAGGTCTTCGAGGCCATCGTCCGCGAGGCGTTCTCGCTGCGCGCCGCCACCGGCAGCGCGACGGGGCTGGGCGTGATGGTGGCGATGCTCTACGGGCTGGCGCGCGGCGTCTACGCGAACGAGGCCGGGTACGGCACAGCGGCCGTGGCGTACGGCACGGCGCGCAGCAGCGAGCCCCTGCAGCAAGGGCTGAACGCGATCATCGAGGTGTTCGTCGTTTCGTTCGTCACCTCGTCGATCAGCGCCCTGACAATCCTGGTCACTGGCGCCTGGAAATCGGGCCTCAACAGCACGGCGGCCGTCGCCTACGCCTTCGACACGGCCATCCCGGTGGCGGGCGGCCCGATTGTCGCCGTCTGCGCCTTCCTGTTCGGGTACACCACCCTCATCGGCTGGGCGTACTACGGCGAGCAATTCTTCGAGTACATCCTGGGCCTGCGGGTCACGGTTCCCTACCGCTGGATCTACTGCGGCCTGATCGTGTTCGGCGCCACGGCGCGTGTGGAGACGGTGTGGGCCTGGGGAGACCTGATGAACGGGCTGCAGGTGTTCCCCAACATGATCGGGGTCGTCGGCCTCAGCGGGGTCGTGGCCGGGCGGCTGGCGAAGCGAAAAGGGTAGGGGGTGGAGCGGGCTACGGGGATCGAACCCGTCTAACTGGCTTGGGAAGCCAGGGCATTACCACTATGCTAAGCCCGCTCGAACCTTGACATTGTAGGGCAGGGCCCGCGGCGCTGACAAGCCCGCCGCCGGTCCCTCTCCCGTGCCCGTTCGCCCTCAGGAGCGGACGAACGCCAGCACCTCGTCCCGCTTCTCGGCCATCAGCTCCGGCGTCTTCGCCTCGAGGTTCAGGCGGAGCAGCGGCTCGGTGTTCGACGGGCGGACGTTGAAGTGCCAGTCGGGGTACTCGACCGACACCCCGTCCATCTGGTAGACCGTCGCGTCGGCGTAGCGCGCGGCAAGGCCGGCCAGCTTCGCGGTTGCCGCCTCCATCGAGGCGAGCTTGGTGTTGATCTCGCCCGAGATGAAGTACTGCTCGTGAAGCGGCGCCAGCAGCGCCTCGAGCGTCTGCCCCTTGCGCGACATCAGCTCGAGGATCAGCATCGCCGGGATGAAGCCGTTGTCGGCGTAGAAGTTGTCACGGAAGTAGTAGTGCCCCGTGACCTCGCCGCCGAAGATGGCGTTCTCCTCGCGCATCCGCCGCTTGATGAACGCGTGGCCGACGCGGTTCATCAGCGCGCGGCCCCCGTACCGCGCCACGGTGTCCTTCACGGCGTAGCTGGCCCTCAGGTCGTAGATGATCGTCGCGCCCGGATGGCGGATGAGGAAGGCCTCGGCCAGCAGCGCCGTGATGAAGTCGCCGGGGACGAAGCCGCCCTTGCCGTCGATGAAGAAACAGCGGTCGGCATCGCCGTCCCACGCGATCCCGATGTCGGCCCCCTGGCGCACGACCTGCTCGACGATGTCGCGGCGGTTCTCCTCGATGAGCGGGTTGGCCTCGTGCGTGGGGAAGGTCCCGTCGATCGTGAAGCACAGATCCGTCGTCCGGCAGGGAAGGCCGGCGAAGAGCTTCGGCGCGACGAGGCCGGCAATGCCGCACCCCGCGTCGAGGACGACGTCGAACGGCTTGATCACGGCCGGGTCGATGAAGCCGAGGACGTGCCGGACGTAGTCGTCGAGCACGTCGCGCGTTTCGACGGCGCCCGGCCGCGAGGCCGGCGGCGGCAGCGTGCCCTTCACCAGCATGTCGCGGATGTCGGAGATGCCCGCGTCGCCGGAGAGCGGGAAGGCCCCGCGCCCCACCATCTTCATGCCGTTGTACTGCTTCGGGTTGTGCGAGGCGGTAATCTGCGCGCCGCCGTCGAGTTCCAGGGCCGCGACGGCGTAGTAGAGCATGTCGGTGCCCGCCAGGCCGATGTCGATGACGTCGGCGCCCTGCAGCCGGGCCCCCTCGATGAACGCCGCCGCCAGCGAAGGCGACGACACGCGCATGTCGCGGCTCACCGCGATCCGCCCCCCGCCGAGGTACGCGGCGAACCCGCGGCCGATGTCGTGGGCGAGCGGCTCGTCGATCTCGTCCGGGTACGTGCCGCGGACGTCGTACGCCTTGAAGATGGAAGTGTTCACGGGCCTGGCGGGCATGGACGCTCCTTCAGCAGGCCACGGGAAACCACGGCCTGCTCTCCAGTCTTTTCCGTTTCCGTTGCAGGCTTCCGCTTCCAGGAACCTGCTAGAGCCGGCTGTAGTCGGTGACCACCGACTTGTCCCCGAGGACGATGCCGCCGCCCAGCACGGCGTTCCGTCCGACGTGACAGTGGCGGCCGAGAATGGAATCGCGGACCACGGCGTCGCGGCCGATCCGGCCGTTCGCCCAGATGATGCTGCCTTCCACCCGGGCGTCCTCCTCGATGATGCACTGCCGCCCGAGCACCGAATAGGGAGCCACGTGGGCGCCCGGCTTGATGTAGACGCCCTCGTCCACGAAGCAGGGCCCCTCGATCGTCACCCCGTCCTCGAGCCGCGCGGCGGGGGACACCAGGCGGCAGTCGGGCGGCGCCGAGGCGAAGGGCGGCGCCACGAACCGGCGCGCCATGATGTCGTGGTGCACCTGCGCGTACTTCTCGGGGGTGCCGATGTCGATCCAGTAGCCGTCGTAGACGTACGCGACGAAGGTTTCGCCCCGCTCGACGAGCGAGGGGAAGTAGCTGCGCTCGATCGACCAGGCCGTCTCCTTCGGGATGCGGTCGAAGGTGTGGGGTTCGAGCACGTAGATGCCCGCGTTGATCGTGTTGCAGGTGATCTCCTCGGGCTTCGGCTTCTCGAGGAAGCGGCGCACGTTCGAGTCGGCGTCGGTTTCCACCAGGCCGTAGGCGGTGGGGTTGTCCACGGGCGTGAGCACGATCGTGGCCTTGGCCTTCCGCTCGCGGTGCAGCCGGAGCACGGCCGCCAGGTCAACCTGCGTCATCACGTCCCCGTTGAAGACGATCACCGTCTCCTCGAGGGCCTGCCCCGCGTACCGGACAGCCCCGGCCGTTCCGAGCGGCACCGGCTCGACGACGTACGACAGCTTCACGCCCAGCCCATCGCCGTGGCCGAAGATCTCCTCGATTCGCCGCGGCTGGTAGTTCAGGCTGAGGATGACCTCGTCCACCTCGGGGAGCTGGCGCACCAGGTCGATCTGGTAGTGGAGGAACGGCCGGCCGAAGATCGGGACGATAGGCTTCGGGGTGTGAATCGTGAGGGGGCGCAGGCGCGTGCCCTTGCCGCCGGCAAGAAGGATCGCTTTCATGACAGCCTCCGATCATATCCCGAAAGCGGCGGCCGCCGCTCGGGCCGGGCTGGCCGGGCGTCCCTTTTTTTGCCGCCCCGCAGGCGCCGCGCTACAATGGCACGCCGCCGTGCGGTCGGCCCGTGGCTCGTGATGAACCTACCCAACGCCCTGACGCTCTCTCGAATCTTCCTCGTGCCGCTGCTGGTCGTCGTCCTGCTGACCCGGTTCGAGGGGCGGCTCGTGCTGGGCATCCCGAAGGAACTGGTCGCCGCGGCGATCTTCGGCCTGGCTTCGTTGACCGACTGGCTCGACGGCTACCTCGCTCGGCGCCGCAAGCAGATCACCCCGCTCGGCCAGATGCTCGACCCGCTGGCCGACAAGCTGCTCACCTCGGCGGCGTTCATCTCGCTCGTGCAGATGGAGCTGGCTCCGGCCTGGATGGTGGCGGTGATCATCGGCCGGGAGATGGCGGTGACCGCGCTGCGCAGCATCGGTTACAACCGGGGCATCGCGATGCCGGCTTCGCAGCTCGGCAAGGTGAAGATGGTGGCCGAGGTCGTCGCGATCCTGGCCCTCATCCTCGGGCAGGATTTCCTTCGGCCCGCCCGCACGATCGGCACGATCGCGCTGTGGGTGGCGCTGGTGACCGCCGTCATCTCGGGGATCGAGTACTACCGGCAGTTCGTCAAGGGCGGCGCCGGCGAGCGGTCGGCCCAGATCCCGAACCACTAGGACGTCCGACCGTCGTCCCCCCTCGCTACTTGCGGACGGCGTCGGCCGGCAGCGCCGCCTTCGCCTCGGCCAGCAGTTTCTGCGCGCGCTCGAGGTACTCGCTCTTCTGGAACTCCTTCAGCAGCCGATCGAGGTACGGCACCGCCTCGGCCGCGAGGTTCATCCGCATCAGCGAGTCGGCGAGGTGGAAGTACACCCCGTCACGGTTGCTGAACTCGGGGTCCTCCTTCAGCAACTCGCGGAAGCGGTCCACCGCGCCTGGGTACCAGCGGGTGCGCCAGTAGAAGACGCCGACCTCGTACTCGGACTGGCTCAGGCGATCGCGCGCCTCGCGGTACTTCTTCCGCACCTCGTCGATGAGCGAGCTCTGCGGGTAGCGCTCGAGGAACACCTCGAACTCGGCGATCGCCTCCTTGGTCTGCGTCTGATCGCGCTGCGGTCCCAGCATCTGCTGGAAGTGCGCCAGCCCCAGCTTGTACTGCGCGTAATCGGCGCGCTTGTGCGTCGGGTAGAACGACAGGAACTCGCGGAACTCGTTGATGCCCAGCACCAACGACTCGAGGCTGTTCTCCCCGAGGTAGGTGTCGCCCAGCGCCAGCTTCGCATCGGGGCGCAGCGGGCTCTGGGGATAGTTGTCCACCAGCTGGCGGAAGTACTCCCGGGCCCGCATCCACTGCCGGTCGTTCAGCGCCTCGGTGCCCTTGTCGTAGAGGAACTTGTCGGGCTGGGTGCCGCCGGGGGGAGGCTCCGCTCTCTTGGGGCCGCACGCCGAGGCCAACGCCAGCACCGCCGCCAGCAGCACCGCCGCCAGCAGCGCAACCGTCGTCCTGGGCACCGTGATTCTCCGATACATCGTCTTCATTTCACTCCGCCGGGCAGCGCGGCCAGCCAGTCGTACTCGGCCCGCAGCCCGTCGGCCAGCGCAACCGAGGGGGAGAAGCCCAGGTCGTGCCGGGCGCGCGACGTGTCCGCGTAGGTGTCGCGCATGTCCCCCTTCTGGACGCCCTCGCGCCGGACCTCGAGTCGTCGCCCGACGATGCCCTCGAGCAGGTCGAGCACGTGGTTCACCGAGACCCGCGCGCCCCCTCCGATATTGTATACGGCCCCCGGGACGCCCCTCGTCGCCGCCGCCACGGTGGCCGCCACCGCGTCGGCCACGAAGGTGAAGTCGCGCGTCTGCGCGCCGTCGCCGTACAGCGAGATCGGCTGCCCGGCGAGCGCGGCGCGGATGAACCGGTTGAACGCCATGTCGGGCCGCTGCCTCGGACCGTACACCGTGAAGTAGCGCAACGACACGCACGGCACGCCGTGGTTCGCGTGATACAGGTTGCAGAGGTGCTCGGCCGCCAGCTTGGTGACACCGTACGGCGAGAGCGGGTTCGGCAGCGCCGTCTCGCGCATCGGCAGTGGTGTGCCGTCACCGTACACCGACGAACTCGAGGCGTACACGAGGCGCTCGATCGGGCGGCCCACCACCGCCTCGAGCAGCACCTGCGTCGCTTCCACGTTGTTGGCGGTGTAGACGGCGAAGTCGCGGCCCCAGCTCTTGCGCACCCCCGCCTGGGCGGCCAGGTGGAACACGTGTGTGGTGTCGCCGAGGAGTTCCTGGAGGTTGGCCTCCTGGATCGACGATTCCACGAAGCGGAAGCGCGGCTCGGTCAGCAGCGGCGCGAGGTTCGCTTCCTTGAGCGGCCGGGGGTAGTAGTCGGTGAAGCAGTCGATGCCGGTGACCCGGGCGCCCTCGCGGAGGAGGCGGGCGGCCAGGGTGGAACCGACGAAGCCCGCGACGCCGGTGATCAGCGCGTTCATGGGAAGAGTGCCCTCACCTTCGGGGGCAGCCGGCGAGGCCGGCCGTTCGGGTCCACCGCCGCGTGCTCGGTCCAGCCGCATGCCAGCACGTCCGCGTCCGCGCGGCGCACCTCGTAGTCGAAGCGCACCCGGACCGGCGACAGCAGCCGTCCCCGGGCCAGCACCTCGATCTCGTCGTCGTACCGGGCCGGGTGGCGGTACTCGCAGTGCGCCCCTACCACGGGCAGGATGATGCCCTCGGCCTCGAGCCCCGCGTAGGTGAGGCCCGCCGCCCTCAGCCACTCGCACCGGCCAACCTCGAACCACACGAGGTAGTTCGCGTAGTACACCACGCCCATCTTGTCGGTTTCCGCGTAGCGGACTCTCAACCGGGCGACCGATTGTCTGGGGCTGGCGTCGGGAACGGGCATCGGAAGTCGGCTCACGCGCGGCTGGCGCCAATGGCGGCCGCCGCCCGGTCCGCCGCCTCGCGCAGGGCGCGCGTGGCGGCTGCCGGGTCGGGCGTGCGGAAGATGGCCGAACCTGCGACCAGGATCTCGGCCCCGGCCCGGACGACCTGCTCCACGGTGTCGAGGTCGATGCCCCCGTCGATCTCGACGGGAGCCCGGTTGCCGGCCTCGTCGAGCAGCGTCCGGATCCTCCTGACTTTGGACGCACTGGAGGGAAGGAAAGCCTGACCGCCGAACCCCGGGTTGACCGACATGACCAGGACGTAGTCCACGCGGTCGGCCACCTCTTCGAGCGTGCCCACCGGCG
The DNA here is from genome assembly GCA_029974175.1 of Vicinamibacterales bacterium. Classification (GTDB taxonomy): domain Bacteria; phylum Acidobacteriota; class Vicinamibacteria; order Vicinamibacterales; family Fen-181; genus JARKSS01. The sequence continues at coordinate 2,112 of JARKSS010000066.1, read as the reverse complement.
TCGCCGGGTTGAGGACGACACCGGCCCGGGCCCCGAGGCCCTTGATGAGCGACAGCGTCCGGTCGAGGTGGGGCGACACCTCGACATGCACCGAGACCATCGCCGCCCCCGCTTCTACGAACGCCTCGACGAAGCGGTCGGGCTGCTCGACCATCAGGTGCACGTCGATCGGGAGCCGGGTCGCTGCCTTGAGCGACGAGACGACGGCCGGTCCGACCGTGAGGTTCGGCACGAAGTGCCCATCCATCACGTCCACGTGGACGTAATCGGCACCGCCGCGCTCGACGGCGGCCACCTCGGCGCCCAGGCGGGCGAAGTTGGCCGCGAGGATGGATGGCGCTACCTGAACGTTCATCGGCTCGCCTCGAGCGACACCGCGGCCCCCGGGGCAATCTCGAAGCCCGGCTGCGGCGACTGGCGCAGCACGACGCCGGGGGGGACCCCGGGGTACGGGCTGCGTGCGACGACGGCCACGCGGAACCCCGCCGAGCGCAACAGGTCTGAGGCCCCGGCCTCGGGCAGTCCAATGAGATCGGGCATCACGCAGGCCGCCGCCCGATCGCCCCGGTTCACCAGCAGCGCCACCGAGTCGCCCTTCGTGTTCCCAGGGGGGGTCTGCGCGATCACGGTGTCGGGAGGGTAATCGTTCGACCGGACCTCCGAGAGGCTTGCCAGTGCCAGCCCGTCACGCTCGAGGCGCAGGAGCGCCGCTCGGGCGCTGGCGCCCACCAGCGATGGGATGGCTTCGGCTCGCTGGCCCGAGCTGAGCCAGACGCGCACGCTGCGGCCGCGCCGGGCGCTCGAGCCCGGGGCCGGGTCCTGCGCCGCGATGCGCCCCGCCTCAATCTTCGGATCCACCCGCCGCCCCGTTTCCACCTTGAGCGCCAGGCCGAGATCGCTGAGCGAGTCGCTTGCCGTGTTGACGGTTGCGCCCACGAGCGCAGGCACGCGCACCTCCCGGGCGTTCAGCGTGAGGCGCGCCGCGACGACCGCCGACAACACGTAGGTGGTGAGTAGGGCCACCGCGAGCAGCAACAGCTTCCCGGCGCTCCAGACACGGGTGGAGAGGGCCATCGTCGCGTTCGAATGTACTACATCTGCACGGGTCCCCAAAGAGTGTCACGTCGGCCGCCGGCGCAGGCTGGCGGCGAAGAACGCCTCCAGACCATGGCGGAACGGCCAGGTGCGCAGGTGCCCGGCCGCGTCGAGCACGGCCGCGGCGGGGCCGTCGGCGATGCCCGTCTGTTCGGCGCGCGCCGCCTCGAAGTCGGGATGCGCTGCCAGGAACGAGGCCACAACCTCCTCGTTCTCTTCCGGCTCGCTCGAACAGGTCGCATAGATCAACCGGCCACCCGGCCGGACGACGGTTGCCGCCTGCCGGATCATCTCGTGCTGCGCCGCAGCGAACCGGGGCAGGTGTTCGGGCAGGCGGCGCCAGCGGATCTCCGGGTCGCGCCTGATCGTGCCGAGACCCGAGCACGGGGCATCCAGCAGGACGGCGTCGAAGACGGGGGCAAACGGCAGCGTCCGGGCGGCGTCCGCGCGCGCCACGCGCACTGACGCGGCACCAGCCCTTTCGAGCAACCTGGCGAGCAGGGCAACCCGTCGTGCTCGAAGGTCGGCCGCCACCACCAGGCCCTGCGGGCCGACGGCGCCGGCCATCAGCAGCGACTTGCCGCCGGGTGCCGCACACAGGTCGAGGATGCACTCGCCCGGCGAAGCACCGACGAACGCCCCGACCAGCTGCGACGCCTCGTCCTGGATCACGAAGCGTCCGTCTTCCTGCAGGGCCGTCTCGAAGGGATTGCCGCGGACGACCGTGAGCCCGTCCGGTGCGAAACGCGTCGGCGCGGTTTCAACCCCGGCGTTCGCCAGCTGGTGCGCCAGTTCGTCGCGCATGATGCTCAGCGTGTTGGCCCGGAGCGTCAGGGGCGCCGGCTGGTTGTTGAACCGCAGCCAGGCCTCGGCGGCGTCGAAGCCGAACCGCGCCAGCCACCGTTCTGCCAGCCATCGCGGGTGCGACAGCGTGATGGCGAGATAGTCGAGGGCGCCGGACGGGTCGCTGGCCGGGTCTGCCGGGCGGGCGGGCAGTCCCAGCGCGTGGCGTTCGCG
>JARKSS010000034.1 GCA_029974175.1 Vicinamibacterales bacterium | reverse complement strand
GCCGGGCGAAAACGCGCGCTGATCCGACTTGCGCGCTTTCGCCCGGCTCGCTGCCGCCCTCACCGGGGCGGCCACGTCGTGGCCGCCCCCCGAAGACCGGCATCGGGTCGCAAGGCGCCTGATGCGCCGATCTTTGTGTTCTTCGTGTTCTTTGTGGTCGATCCGTCGTTCAGGTTTCGTCCGCGGTGGGGCCGTAGATCGGCGGCAGCGGGACGCCGAGCAGCCGCAGGTAGACGGTGAGCTGGCCGCGGTGATGGATCAGGTGATTCATGGCGATGGTTCGCAGCGCACTGACCCGGGGCAGGCTGAAGACCTCCTGGCCCTCCTTTTCGAGCGTCCATCGCACGAGCAGGGGGCCGTCGCCCTCGGTCTGCACGAGCTGCCCGCGCAACGCGCCGGCGTGGCGGTCGAACAGCTCGAGTATCTCCTGCGGGGTGGCCGCCGAATCGGGGCCCTCGGCTTCCTCGGCGATGTCCGACTGGGTGGTCTGTAGCACGAGCACGCCCCAGCGGGGAATCCGGGCCACGTGCCTCGCCAGCTGCCCCAGGGATCTCGACTTCTCGTGAGGGCGCCAGTCGAGCTGATCCGGCGGCAGCCGCTCGAGCAGGCGCCGGGTGGCGCCAAGCTCACGGTCGAGGTCGGGCAGCAGGGCATCCTTGAGCGGCATGCAGGGTTCTCCACGGGAGCGCGTGCGGTTGCGGAAGGGGCGCCTCAACGGATAGAATAACCGGCTGTGAAACGGTGCACAATTCGCTTGTGCCTCCGTTCACAAGCCCGCCAGCAGCCTCCACGTCGGCGCCGGCGCAGCGCCGACCGCCTCGGGTGGTCTTTCCGCCGGGCTCGCGCGCCCGGGCCGTGAGCTCAGCGCAGTGATGGGCCGCCGGAGCACGATCCGGCCCGCGCCGCGTCCGGCGGGAGCCGTGCTCGCGCCAGGGCGCTTCTTCGAGCAGAAAGAGGGACCGCGACATGGCCAGAATCCTCATCGTGGACGACGACCCGGACATCGTGTTCACCACCGGGCTGTTCCTCAAGAAGGCGCAGCACGAGATCCTGTCCGCCTCCAACCGGGAGGACGGGATGAAGGCGATCGAGCAGCAGAACCCCGACCTCATCATCCTCGACGTGATGATGGAGCAGCCCGACGACGGGATCGCGATGGCGCAGGAGCTTCGGCGGCAGGGGATCCAGACGCCGATCCTGATGCTGACGAGCGTCGGGCGCGTGACCGGGTTCGCCTACGACCAGGACCAGGAGCTGGTGCCGGTCGATGCCTTCCACGAGAAGCCGATCCAGCCCGAGACCTTGCTGGCGACGGTCGAGCAGCTGCTGGTCAAGCGGCAGCAGGAGTGCTGAGGAGGGGACGATGCTAGTAGGGCAGCAGCAGCGGTTGTCGGACGAGATCCGCGGCCTGGTCGAGCGGTACGGGCGCCAGCGCAACGCCCTGATCCCCATTCTCCAGGAACTGCACGCGGCGCACGCGAGCATCTCGGACTTCGCCATGCAGGTCGTGGCCGACGAGCTGGGCATCCACCCCTCGGAGGTCTACGGCGTCGTGACCTTCTACCAGTTCCTGCGGCGCGAGTCGCAGGGGCGCTTCGTCTTCCGCCTCTGCCGGACGATCTCGTGCGACCTGGCGGGCAAGGCGCGCGTGGCCCGGCAGCTCGAGAACGACCTCGGCATCGGGTTCGGCCAGACGAGCGCCGACGGCCGCTTCAGCCTCGAGTGGGCGAGCTGCCTCGGCATGTGCGACCAGGGGCCGGCGCTGCTGGTCAACGAGAAGGTCTACACGCGGGTGACCCCCGAGCAGGTGCACCAGATCATCGAGGAGTGCAAGGCGACCTTCGGCGCCCACGCGCGCCAGGTGGCCCACGCCTAGGACGAAGGGCAGGTTGCGATGACTCCCGTCAGCAGCAAGAAGACACCGTTCACCTTCGACAGCATCGAGCCGGAGTCCGGCCTCAAGGCCGCCCTCGGGAAGTCCCGCGCCGACATCATCGCCGAGATCAGCGCGTCGAACCTGCGGGGGCGCGGCGGCGCCGGCTTCCCGACCGGGACCAAGTGGAACCTCGCGGCGGCCGCGAAGGTCCCGCCCGGCGGCCGCAAGTTCGTCGTCTGCAACGCCGACGAGGGCGAGCCCGGCACCTTCAAGGACCGGGTGATCCTGACCGAGTACGCCGACCTGGTGTTCGAGGGGATGACCATCGCGGGCCTGGCCATCGGGGCCGCCGACGGCATCCTCTACCTGCGCGGCGAGTACCTCTACCTGCGGCCGCACCTCGAGGGGGTGCTGGCCCGGCGCCGGGCCGCCAACCTGCTCGGCAAGAACGTGGCGGGCCGCGACGGCTTCGACTTCGACATCCGCATCCAGATGGGCAGCGGCGCGTACGTCTGCGGCGAAGAGACGGCGCTCATCGAGTCGCTCGAGGGCAACCGCGGCGAGCCGCGCAACCGGCCGCCCTTCCCGGTGGACACCGGCTTCGACGGCCAGCCCACCGTGGTCAACAACGTCGAGACGCTCGCCTGGGTGGCCTGCATCCTGGCCCGCAGCGGCCAGTGGTTCAAGAGCGCCGGCACCGCCAAGTCGGCGGGCTTCAAGCTCTTCTCGGTCTCGGGCGACTGCACGGCCCCCGGCGTGTACGAGTTCCCGCTCGGCGTGACGGTGCAGGAGCTGCTCGACAAGGTGGGCGGCTCGGGCGCCAAGGCGGTGCAGATCGGCGGCGCGTCGGGCCACTGCATTCCCGCCTCGGAGTTCTCGCGCCGGATCGCCTTCGAGGACATCGCCACCGGCGGGTCGATCATCGTGTTCGGCCCCGGGCGCGACATGCTGACGGTGGCGAAGAACTTCATGGAGTTCTTCGTCGAGGAGTCGTGCGGGCAGTGCACCCCCTGCCGGGCGGGGAACGCGCGGCTGCTCGAGGGGATCGAGATGCTCGAGCGCGGTGAGTGCTCGATGGCCTACCTGCGCGAGCTGCTGGGCCTCTGCGAGACGATGCAGGTGGCTTCGAAGTGCGGCCTGGGCCAGTCGAGCCCGAACGCCTTCATGTCGATCCTGAAGCACTTCAGGGACGAGATCATGGGACGCACGGCGGTGGCCCACTGAACGCCGGGTCAGAGGTGAACGATGAGCGCTGAAATCAGACAGGATGTCGTGGGCGACACGTCGCGGGCGCCCGTGAGCCAGATCCCCAAGCTCGGGAAGAAGGCCACCGGGGAGGCGGCCGGGTACATCGGCGGCCAGGTGTCGGCGACCATCGACGGCCACGAGTTGAAGGTGCCGCTGGGGACGACGATCCTCGAGGCGGCCAAGAGCATGGGGATCCGCATCCCCACGTTGTGCCATCACCCCGACCTGTGCGTCGCCGGCGTTTGCCGCGTCTGCGTCGTCGAGGTGGAGGGGCAGCGGACGCTGCAGGCGGCCTGCGCCTACCCGATCACCGCGCCGATCAAGGTCTATACCCACACCCAGAAGGTGCGGCGGGCCCGCCGGCACGTGGTCGACCTGCTGCTCTCCGAGCACTACGGCGAGTGCTACACCTGCGTCCGGAACAACAACTGCGAGCTGCAGTCGCTGGCCAAGGAGTTCGGCGTCGACTTCTTCCGCTTCGGCCACGTGACCGAGCCGCGCTTCGAGATCGACTCGTCCAGCTACTCGGTGATTCGCGACCCGAACAAGTGCGTCCTCTGCCGCCGCTGCGTCCGCACCTGCATCGACGTGCAGGAAGTGGGCGCCCTCGAGGCCTCTGGGCGCAGCATCGGGACCCGGATCTCGACCTACCTCGACAAGCCGCTCGGCGAGGTGGTCTGCATCAACTGCGGCCAGTGCATCAACCGCTGCCCGACCGGCGCCCTGCACGCCAAGGACGCGTCCGACGACGTGTGGCGGGCCATCGAGGATCCCACCAAGCACGTGGTGATCCAGACGGCGCCCAGCCCGCGGGCCGGCATCGGCGAGTGCTTCGGCCTGCCGCCGGGCGTGCCGATGACCTTCCAGATGAACACGGCGCTCCGCCTGGCCGGGTTCGACAAGGTCTTCGACACCAACTTCAGCGCCGACCTGACGATCATCGAGGAGGGCACCGAGCTGCTGCTCCGGCTCTACAAGGCGCTGGTGGCGAAGGAGCCGGTCGCCTTCCCGCAGTTCACCAGTTGCTCGCCCGGGTGGGTCAAGTTCCTCGAGCACTTCTACCCGGAGTACATCCCGAACCTGTCGTCGGCCAAGAGCCCGCAGCAGATGTTCGGCGCGGTGATCAAGACCTACTACGCCCAGAAGACCGGGATCGACCCCAAGGACATCGTCACCGTCGCGCTGATGCCCTGCTCGGCCAAGAAGTTCGAGTGCAACCGGCCCGAGATGGATGCCAGCGGATTCAAGGACGTGGACTACGGCCTGACCACCCGCGAGCTGGCGCAGATGATCAAGGAAGCGGGCATCCACCTGCCCGACATGCCGAAGAGCGACTTCGACGACCCGTTCGGTACCCGCACGGGGTCGGGCGTGATCTTCGGCGCGATGGGCGGCGTCATGGAGGCCGCCCTGCGGACGGTGCTCGAGCTGGTGACCGGCAAGAAGGTCGAGAATCTGTTCGAGAACGCCAACATCGTCCCGGTGCGCGGGTTCGACGGCGTGCGTTACGTCGAGCTGCCCGTGACCGAGGTGAGCCCCACCGTGGAGCCGCTGATCGCCCACCTCGTCCCGAACTGGGACTTCCTCAAGGGGGTGACGCTGAAGCTGGCGGTAGCGCACGGCACGGCCAACGCGAAGAAGGTGCTGGAGGACATCAAGGCCGGCGGGCCGTTCTCCAAGTGCCACTTCATCGAGTTCATGGCGTGCCCGGGCGGCTGCCTGGGCGGCGGCGGCCAGCCGATTCCCACCTCGCCCGAGATCCGCGCGGCGCGGGCCAAGGCGATCTACGACGAGGACGCGGCGTCCGAGGTGCGCAAGTCGCACGAGAACCCGGCGGTCGTGGAGCTGTACCGCGAGTTCCTGACCGACGGTCCGTGCGGGCACGTCAGCCACAGGCTGCTGCACACGCACTACACGCCGAGGGGGAAGTACATCGACTAGGGGCTGGTTCAGGCTAGGTGCCAGCCGGGAGCCAGGGGCCGGCCGCGACAGGCGTGTCGGCCCTTCGTTTGTACGCCGATTGGGATTAGGATTCCGATCCGGATCGACGTGTCCGGGAAGGTCCTATGAAGTCCATCGCCGTGGCCGCGCTGATGGTGGTGTCAGTCGTCATGGTTCACGCTCAGACGTCCGCTCCGCCTCCTCCGGGCTGGGACGAGGTCGTTCGCTTCTACGAGCAGCGCGTGCGCGACGCCGGCATCGTCGGCAGCAGCCTGGAGCTCGTGCGCGACGGCCGCGTCGTGGCGGCCCACCAGGTGGGCTACCAGGACCTGGAGGCGAAACGGCCGGTCACCCCCGACACCATCTTCCACTGGGGGTCGATCACGAAGACCCTCACCAGCATCGCCATCATGCAGCTTCGCGACCGGAAGCGCCTGTCGCTCGACGATCCGGCGGTGAAGTACGTGCCCGAGCTGCGGCAGGTGCACAACCCGTTCGGCGACATGTCGCAGGTCACCCTCCGGCAGCTGATGTCGCATACGGCCGGCTTCAGGGCGCCCACGTGGCCGTGGGGTGGCGACCAGGACTGGCATCCCTTCGAGCCGACGCGGTGGGACCAGGTCGTCGCGATGCTTCCGTACACGAGGCTGCTGTTCCCGCCGGGATCCAGGTACAGCTACTCCAACCCGGGCGTGATCTTCCTCGGGCGCACCATCGAGGCGCTCTCGGGCGACGACTACGAGATGTACGTCACCAAGAACATCCTGATGCCGCTCGGGATGTCGCGCACCTTCTTCGACCGCGCGCCGTACCACCTGCTGCCCGCGCGCTCCCGCAGCTACTACCGGACGGACGAAGGCCTTCGGGAGGGGCGGTTCGACTTCGACACCGGGATCACGGTCTCGAACGGCGGCCTCAATGCGCCGCTGGGCGACATGGCGAAGTACCTGGCTTTCCTCATGGGCGACCCGGCGCACGCCGAAGTGTCCGACGCCGTGCTGGCGCGTCCGTCGCTCGAGGAGATGTTCCGGCCGGTGGCCCGTGCGTCGGATGGCGAGGGTGGAACGGGCCAGGACGTGCAGATCGGCCTGTCGTTCTTCCTCGAACGCCACCAGGGCCTCGACCTGGTGGCCCACAGCGGCAGCCAGGGCGGCTTCCTCTCCCACTTCTACGTGCACCTGCCGACCCGCACCGGGTTCGTCGTGGCCTACAACACCGAGGTGACGACGAAGAAGGGCGGGAACCCCGAGGTGACGCGGCGGGTGGACGCGGAGCTGAGGGACGAGATCCTGAAGAGGGTCTTCAGCCGGCCACGGTGAACGGCGCCACTTCGACCCTCTCTCGGAACCGATGGGGCTGGCTGTCCCCTGGCGGGGTGGACATCAGGGCTGAGCCCGTCCCCTCTCGGGCGAGACGTAGGTTTCTTCCTTCGCGGTGGACAACACCACCAGCGTCCGCGTCTGCCGCACCCCTTCCTGCGACGCGACGTGGTCGTGGAGCAGGCGCTGGAGGGCGGCGATGTCCTGCACCCTCACCTTCAGCAGGAGCGAGAAGTCGCCAGTGACGTGGTGGCACTCGAGCACCTCGTCGAGGGCGAGCAGCTTTCCGATGAACTCCGGCTCGAAGCGCGGGTGCTCGACGAACACCTCGACGAACGCCGTCACCTCGGCGCCCACGGCTGCGGGGTCCACCACGGCGGTCCAGCGGCGAATGACGCCGGCGGCCTCGAGCTTCTTGAGCCGCTCGTGCACGGCGGCCGTCGAGAGGCCGACCTGTCGCGCGATCTCCGACTGGGCGAGCGTCGCGTCGCGCTGGACGAGGTGGAGGATCTGCCGGTCTCGCGCGTCCAGCTCGCGTGTGCCGTTGGCCATAACGTCTGAAATCGTAGCTTACCCGTCACGGATGGGGCAAGAAACGATTCACTTCAGGCCCCCATGAACCGAACAATTGTCGGACTGCGCGGACCATGAAATGGAGGGATGGCCGTTGAGGGCGGTTGGGATGGCGCCAAGGATCGGGATGGGAATCGGATGGGAATAGGGATTGGTATGATCGATCGATTATGCAGTCCACCCCAAAGTCGCTCCGCCTTCACATCGGGATCTTCGGTCGCCGGAACGTCGGGAAGTCGTCGCTCCTGAACGCCATCACCCGCCAGCAGGTTTCGATCGTCTCGGCGTTTGCCGGCACGACCACCGACCCGGTGGAGAAGCCCATGGAGTTGCTGCCGTTCGGCCCCGTGCAGTTCGTCGATACGGCCGGGGTGGACGATGAAGGGGCGCTGGGCGAGCTTCGCATGGCACGCACCCGGGCTGTGCTCGACCGCGTGGACCTGGGCGTCCTGGTGACCGAGGCTGGAGGCTGGGGGGCGTTCGAGGAGTCGCTGCTGGCCGAGCTGGCTGCGCGGCGCGTGAAGACACTGGTGGTCTTCAACAAGGTGGACGAACGGGAGCCGTCGACCGACGATCTCGCCAAGGTAGAGGCGGCCGGGCTGCCTCACGTGGCGGTCTCGGCCACCAGCGGCGAGGGGATGCTCGACCTGCGCGAGGCGCTGCTGCGGCTCGCGCCGTCCGAGTTCCTCGAGACCCGGTTCCTGATTGCCGACCTCGTTCCCCCCGGCGAGGTGGCCGTTCTCGTGATCCCGATCGACAAGGAGGCGCCGAAGGGGCGGATCATCCTTCCCCAGGTCATGGCGATCCGCGACCTGCTCGATGGCGGATCGATGGCGGTGGTGGCGCAGGCGCACGAGCTGCGGCGCGCCCTCGAGGCACTGAAGCGGCCGCCCGCCCTCGTGGTGACCGACTCGCAGGCGTTTGCCGAGGTGGCCACCGAAGTCCCGCCCGGGGTGCCGATGACCTCCTTCTCGATCCTCATGGCGCGGTTCCAGGGCGACCTGGTCGAGCAGGTGCGGGGGACGCTCGCGATCGAACGGCTGCGCGAGGGTGATCGCATCCTGGTGGCCGAAACCTGCACGCACCACCCGATTGGCGACGACATCGGCCGCGTCAAGATCCCGAGGTGGCTGCAGAAGTACGTCGGGGCGTCGCTGAAGTTCGAGTACGTGCAGGGGCGCGACTTCCCGGCCACCGCGGCGTTGCGTGAGTACCAGCTCATCGTGCACTGCGGCAACTGCACGGGCAACCGGCGCGAGATGGCGTCGCGCATTTTGCGCGCGAGGACGGCCGGCGTGCCGATCACCAACTACGGTTTGACGATTGCTTACTCGCTGGGCATCTTCGAACGGGCCCTGGTCCCGTTCCCCGCGGCCCTCGAGGCCTACCATGCCGCTGCTGTCTGAAGCAGGCACGCTCGACGCGGCCGGCATCGAAGCCTGGCTGAGGGAGGCTGACGAGAAACGCCTCGAGCATCTCTGGGAGGCGGCCGACCGGGTCCGCTCCGAGCGGGTGGGGGAGGCGGTCCACCTTCGCGGTCTCGTGGAGGTGAGCAACTACTGCGTGCGCAGCTGCGCGTACTGCGGCATCGCGGCCTGCGCCGGCCCGCTCCCGCGGTACCGGTTGTCGCACGAGGAGATTCTCGCCTGCGCCCGCGAGGCGAGGCGGTACGGCTTCGGCACCGTCGTGCTCCAGTCGGGCGAGGATCCCGGGTTGACGCGCCGCTTCATCAGCGACGTCGTTGCTGAAATCCACCACGACCTGGGGCTCGCGATCACGCTGAGCCTGGGCGAGCGCGACGATGAGGACCTGAAGGCGTGGCGGGAGGCGGGCGCGGACCGGTACCTGCTGCGGTTCGAGACCACTGATCCGGCACTCTACGCCGCCATCCACCCCGGCCTGCCCGGCAAGGTGTCGGACCGCATCGCGCAGCTGGTCCGGATGCGCGAGATGGGATACGAGGTTGGCACCGGCGTGATGGTCGGCATCCCGGGGCAGACCTGGGCGACGCTCGCGCGCGACATCGACACGTTCCGCCAGTTCGACATGGACATGATTGGCATCGGGCCCTACCTGCCAGATCCGCGCACGCCGCTGGCCGGGCCGCTCGGCACGCAGCTGCAGGCGCCGCCGGGCGAGCAGGTCCCGAACGACGAGGTGACAACGCTCAAGGCCGTCGCGCTGACGCGCCTGGTCTGTCCCGACACCAACATCCCGAGCACGACCGCGCTGTCGATTCTCGACCCGGGTGGCGGGCGGCGCAACGGCCTGACGCGCGGCGCCAACGTCGTGATGCCGAACCTGACACCGCCACACTACCGGCAGCTGTACCGGATTTACCCCGGGAAGGCTGCCGTCCACGAGTCGGTCGAGACGCTGACCGAGAACGTCCTCGGGCTGATTGCCGCGCTGGGCCGGACGGTCGGGAAGGGGCCGGGAGGCAGGGAGAAGCGAGTCACGTAGGCGCCGTCATGGGTACCACGCGTGCAGCAGCCGTCTCGGCGGTGCTGGCGGCACTCTTCGAACCGGATGGCGCTAGCCTCAACTCTTCGGCGGCGCGACTGTGAGGATGCTCAGGGTGCCAAAGCGGCCCGCAAGGGTTGCCCGTTCGAGCAAGTCAGGCGGTGCCGCCGTCCGCCGCGAGAATCTCACGAGCCAGATTGTCCGTTCTCCCTTTGTTTCCAGCGTTCCCGTTCCTCCCGTTTGCGCACTCTGCCCGCCGTTTCCGGTGATGACCCGCCAGATGCTGTCCCGCCCCTCCAGTGGCGCGGTCCAGGCACCGTAGTACGCCAGCGGCATCCAGTTGTTGGCGGCTTCGATCACCGCAATGTCACCGGGTCGAGCGGTGGACGAGAGGAACGACGCTGCGCCGCGAATGTCGTGCCCCGCGCGTGTGACCGGGGCGTACAGCTGCTTCCCGACGCCGCAAGCGAGAGACACGGCAATCGCCAGCGTGGTGGCCGCGGCGGCCAGGCGGCGGGGCAGGGTGGCGAGGGCGCCCCCGGCTGCCCACACGCCGAGCGGCACGAGCGACAGCGCGTAGCGAAGCTGCACGAGGTGCGTGCCCTTCGAGGCGAGCGCCGACACGATCGCGGGGCCGAGGGCGACAGGCGCGGCAAAGGCGGCGAGCGCCGCGACCGCTGTACGCGATCGAGGCGAGGGATCGCGCCACAGCAGCCACAGGCAGGCGACCGCGAGTGGCACGACGAGCAGGACACCGATCGCCAGGTAGTTCGAGAAGAACGTTCCGGGGATCCAGAACGATGCGAGGTTGCGGGCGGCTCGGTCGCGCAAGAGAACGGCCCAGGCTGCTGCGAACGCAAGGGCTGGCGCCGCCACGAGCGCTGCGCGCCGGGCGGCTGCCCGGTCGCGGCCGCCAAGGACGAGCAGGCCGGACGCTGCACCGAGGCCCACGAACACCCCCATCACGTGGGTGGCGGCGGCGCCCAACGAGGCCGCCGCCAGCAGGCAGAGCCTGTGCCGCCGGCGTTCCGTCATGTACCCGGCCAGCGCATGCAGCACCAGCGCAGCGAGGAAACACAGCAGGATGTAGGAGCGTGCCTGCCGGGCGGCGGCCAGGAGACTGGGATGGGCGAGCGCCGCCGAGGCGGCCAGCAGCGCCGCCCGGCGGTTCCACACCAGGCGGGCGGTGCGGGCGATGACGGCGATGGTGGCGATCCACAGCACGACGCCCGGCACGCGAAGCGTGGCCTCACCGGTACCCGCGAGCGCGCTCCACAGCTTCAGCAGCGCCGAGTAGAGCAGTCCGCCTGAATCCTCGCCCTGCACGGCGCGGTCCCACAGGTGGAGCCAGCTGCCCGAGACGTTGTACCAAGACGAGGCCTCGTCCAGCCAGAGGGGCGGCGTGCCAAGGCGCCACAGGCCGGCCAGCGCGGCCAGCAGCAGCGCGGCACAGAGACCCAGGCGGCAGGCGCGCGGGGAGAGGTCGGGCACGGCCGCGAAGCGAAACGGAGAACGCAAGATGCCGAACGCGGAACGTCGGGGGCGAACGTGGAGCCTCGGTGGCCCCATCGGGCGCATTCTACACTGGCGCGGCATCCGGCCGTCCTGCCACCGTCGCCCCGCCTCACGCACACAAGAAAACGGGCCGGTCCCGGCGCGGCGGTCCCCCCCAGGTCCGACCACGCCGAAACCGGCCCTCACGAACCCCGACGGCTGCAGGGCGGAAGCCCCGCGCTACGAGCCCCGTGCTACGGCCCGTGTCACCTTGCGATGGGCACCGCGCCCGAAGAAGGCTCGGACACCGGGGCGGGCGGCGGCGCTGCCGTGTCCAGCGTCACCGTGAACGTGCTGCCCACACCGGGCTCGCTCTCGACCGTGGCGTCACCTTGGTACAGCTGCGCCAGCTTCCTGACGATCGACAGCCCGAGACCCGTGCCCGGGATCGTCCGCGTCTGGTCGTTCTTGATGCGGACGAACTCCTGGAACAGCCGCGACGCGTCCTCGCGCGTCAACCCGATGCCCGTGTCGGCGACGGCAATGCGGACGAGGCCTCCCTCGCCGGGCTCGATCGTGACGTCCACCCGTCCGCCGTTGCGGTTGTACTTCACGGCGTTGCTGACGAGGTTGTTGAAGATGATCTCGATTTCGCCCCGGTCGGCCACCACGGGGACGCGCTCGGGCGCGTGCAAGGCGAGCGTGATCTCCCTGGCCTCGGCGGCCTGGGCGACGCCGTCCAGCGCGTTCTGCGCGATCTCGCGCAGGTCGACCGGCCCGAACTCCCGGCGCTTCTGGCCCGACTCGATGCGCGTCAGGTCGAGCAGGTCGCTGATCAGCTTGCGCATCCCGTGTGCGCGTATCAGCGCCCGCTGGACGACCTGCTGGATCGTCTCGGGGCTCTGGCCGGCGGTCCCGTCGCGGAGGATCTGCAGGTAGCCCTCGATGGCGGCAAGCGGTGCCTTCAACTCGTGGCCGAGCACCGAGATGAACTGGAAGCGGACCTGCCGCTTCTCCTCGCGCAGGCGCTGGGCCTGCCGTTCGACCATCAGGTGCTTGACCGCGCGCCGCACGGCCACGCGCAGCTCGTCGGGGGTGAACGGCTTCGGGAGGAAGTCGTGCGCTCCGCGCTTGGTGGCGTCGATCGCGGTCTCGAGCGTGGCGTAGGCCGTGATCATCACCGTCAGCGGGTGCAGGTTCCGCTGGCGCATCTGCGCCAGCACCTCGAGCCCCGAGATGCCGGGCATCTTCAGGTCGAGCAGCAGCAGGTCGGGCTCGGGCTGCGAGGTCATCATCTCGATGGCCTGCTCGCCCGACTCGGCGGTCTGCACCTCGAAGTGGATCTCGCCGCCGACTTCCTCGTTCAAGTGGACGACGAAGTTGCTGAGCACGCGGGCGACGGCCAGGCGCATCCCCAGCTCGTCGTCCACGACCAGCACGCGGAGCGTCTGCATCATTCCCTCCGCGCGGCGGACGCGGCGGCGAGCAACCGGTCGATCTCGCGCTTCAGCTGCTCGAAGCGGATCGGCTTGGCGAGCAGGGCGTCGGCGCCGACCCAGCGGCGCTCCTCGGGCGAGGCCGGGTCGAAGACGAGGCCCGTCTCGCTCGTGACGGCCGTCACCATGATGACGGGGAGGTTCGAGAACCGCCGCTTCAGGTGGTGCGAGAGCACGAACCCGTCGTCGTGGTGCTCCATCATCAGGTCGAGGATCGCCAGGTCGGGGGTGAACGACGCGATCGCCTGCTCGGCCTCCGTCCGGCTCGAGGCGGCGGCCACCTCGAACCCGGCGTTCTCGAGCTGGATCCGGTGCTGGAACAGGAAATCCTCGTCGTCGTCCACGAGGAGGATTCGGGTGCGTTCTGTGGTCGTCATGCCGCTGACGTACTCCCTTCGGTGCTGCCGGCCGGCTCCTGGCGCCGCCGCGGGAGCACGACGGTGAAGGTCGTGCCCGTGGGGCCCTTGGCCGGGTCCGCGTTCGATGTGACCTTGATGTCGCCGCGGTGCATCTTCACGATGCCGTAGGTGACGGCGAGGCCGAGCCCCGTTCCGTTCCCGCTCTTCTTGGTCGTGAAGAACGGCTCGAACAGCTTGGGCAGGTGCTCGGGTTTGATGCCCGTCCCGGTGTCGGTCACGGCGATCGACACGTGGTCTTCGTCGCCGTCGGTCCGGATCGTCAGACGGCCCCCGTCGGGCATCGCGGCGAAGGCGTTGCTGAAGATGTTCACGAGCACCTGGGTGAGCTGGTCGGCGTCCACCTCGAGGATCGGGTCGCCGCCTGCGTGCTCGACCTGGATCTCGACGCCGATCGGGTGCGCCACGCCGCGGAGGCCGCGCTGCACCAGTTCCCCGACGTCCACCTGTTCGTGCTGCACCTTGCTCTGCCGGGCGAAGTCGAGCAGCCCCGACACGATCCGCTTGCAGCGGTTCGCCTGCTCGACCACCATCGCGAGGTCGCCCTCGTACTCCGGCTTCCCGGCCAGCTGCTCCATCAGGAAGTGGGAGTACATGATCACCACGCCGAGGGGATTGTTGACCTCGTGGGCGATCCCCGCCGCCAGCTGCCCCATGCTGGCCAGCTTTTCGGAGCGGACGAGCGCCACCTGGGCGTCGGCGAGTTCCTCGTTCGACTCGGCCAGCTCGCGCACGGTTTCGCGAAGGTGCTCGACGGCGTGCGGCAGGCACATCTCCGGTTCGGCGAGGCCGTTGTAGATGGCCGCTGCCGTCTCGCGGCAGCTCGAGTACCCGCACGCGCCGCAGTTCAGCTCGTCGTGCGGGTCGGTCTTGCCCATCTCGGCCAGGATGCGCGCCAGCTCCTCGGGCGAGGGGACCGGCATCCGGGTATCGTCCCGGCGGTACTTCCGGGAGAGGTCGAGCGTCGCGTACTCCGCGATCCGCTTCTCCCAGGCCGCCTTGTCGCTCTGGGCGATCCGCTGCCGCACGTACTGGCTGACGCGTGCCCGCCGCCCGAAGTGCGGGAGGTCCGAGCTCATGCCCGGCCCCATCGTGCACCCCTTGCAGAAGAGGACTTCGAGCAGCCGCGTGTCCATCAGGCCGCTCTCGGCCTCCTTGATCGCCTGGGCGAACTCCTCGGGACCCTCGGCCACCATCACGTGGCCGGTGACCAGGTCCTCCTGGATCCGTGCGACCTGCAGGATGCCGCCGCTGATGGGGAAGAGGCCGCCGCCGCGGCTGTGCGGCGGGTCGAACTCCGAGGGCGGCACGGTGCGCGGGTCGAGGCGCCGGGCCGCCACCATCGACCGCAGCTCGGCGAAGGTCAGGGCCTCGTCCACCTCGCCGTCCAGGTCGGGGAGGGCCGCCTCGCGTTTCTTGGCGATGCAGGGGCCCACGAAGACGATCCGGATGCCGTCGCCGTGCTGTCGCCGCAGCAGCCGCGCGGTGGCAACCATCGGCGACACGATGGGGGCGAGCGAGTCGGTCAGGTCGGGATAGTACTTCTCGATGTACCCGACCACCGCCGGGCAGGTGGTGGCCACCCAGAGCTTGTCGGTGTCGGTGGCCACCAGCTTGTTGTACTGGAGGGCGACCAGCTCGGCGCCGAACGCCACCTCGTGGACCGAGGCGAAGCCGAGCGCCCGCAGCGTGCCGACCACCGACGTGTAGGGGAGGTCGATGAACTCGGCCGGGAAGCTCGGGGCGATGATGGCGGCCACCGGCACCGTGTCGGCCAGCAGCTCCTCGACGTTTTCGATCGCCGAGCGCACCTGCTTGGCGTGCTGCGTGCACACGCGGAAGCAGACGCCGCAGCCGATGCACCGCTCCGGGAGCACCTGCGCCTTGCGATCGGCAATCCGGATCGCCTTGGCGGGGCACTCGCGGACGCACTGGTAGCACAGCCGGCAGCGTTCGCCGATCGTCGACACGAGGGGGGCCATCGTTGCGCTCATGGTGCGCTCGTCCCGTGGACCAACCCCTTACACCACCACTTCGCGGCGCTCGTAGTGCGTGTGCAGCAGCTCGTGCGCCCGGTGCGAGAGCGGCTTCTCCAGGAACTCGCCGTAGAGGCGCTGGATGGCCGGGTTCTCGTGCGACGCGCGCAGCAGCGCGTCGCGGTCGATGGCGTACAGCGCCTGCATGCGCGCCTTGATCGTCTCGAGGTCTGCGCCGCGGGGCTGCCCGCCGCCGTTGATGCAGCCGCCGGGGCAGGTCATGACCTCGATGAAGTGGAGATCCTTGCGCCCGGCCCTGACCTGATCGAGCAGCATGCGCGCGTTGCCGAGGCCCGACGCCGCGGCCACCCCCAGCTCGCGCCCCGCGATGGTCGCCCGGAACTCCTTGACCCCCTCCAGGCCGCGGAGCGGCTGGACCTTGAGCGCCTCCATGCGCTCGCCGGTCAGGAAGAAGTGCGCCGTGCGCAGCGCCGCCTCCATCACGCCGCCGCTCGCGCCGAACAGCTTGCCGGCCGAGGTCCGCTCGCCGAACGGCGTATCGGCCGCCTCGGGCGAGAGCGACGCGAGGTCGAGGCCGTGCATCCGGATGAGGCTCGCCAGCTCGCGCGTGGTGAGCACGGCGTCGATGTCGGGCCGGCCGTCGGTGGCCATCTCGGGCCGCCCCGCCTCGAACTTCTTGGCGGTGCACGGCATGATCGCCACGCTGTAGATCCGGGCCGGGTCGATCTTCTCGCGCTCGGCGAAGAAGCTCTTGATCACCGCGCCCAGCATCTGCTGCGGGCTCTTGCAGGTGGAGAGGTGCGGGATCAGGTCGGGGTAGAACTCCTCGACGAACTTGATCCACCCCGGCGAGCAGCTGGTGAGCATCGGGATCGGGCCGCCGGTGGTCAGTCGCTGCACCAGCTCCGACGCCTCCTCCATGATCGTCAGGTCGGCGCTGAACGAGGTGTCGAACACGCGCCGGAAGCCGAGGCGCCGCAGCGCGGCCACCATCAGCCCGTCCACGTCGGCGCCAGGCTTGGCCCCGAACTCCTCGGCCAGGCTGACCGAGACCGACGGCGCGTGCTGCACGACGACGAAGCGCTCGGGGTCGGTGAGGGCGGCCCGGACCTCGTCGATGGCGGTGTGCTCGGTGAGCGCCCCGGTGGGGCACACGGCCACGCACTGCCCGCAGTTGATGCAGCTGCTGACGTTCAGCCCCTCGTCGAAGGCGGGGCCGACGTGCGCGCGGCTGCCGCGGCCGATGAAGTCGAGCGCCGCGACCGACTGGATCTCCTCGCACACCCGCACGCACTTGCCGCACAGGATGCACTTGGCCGGGTCGCGCACGATCGAGGGGCTCGAAACGTCGAGCCGGGCCGGGGAGCGCTCGCCGAAGTAGCGGCGGCGGCGCACGCCCAGGGTCTCGGCCAGCGACTGCAGCTCGCAGTCGCCGTTCCGGTTGCAGTACAGGCAGTCGTCGGGGTGATTGGCGAGCAGCAGCTCGACCAGCGTCTTCCGGGCGTCCACCGCGCGCGGCGAGTGCGTCTGCACCTTCATGCCGGCGGAAACGGGAAAGGCGCAGCTCGGCGTCAGGCCGCGCTGCCCCTCCACCTCGACGACGCACATGCGGCAGGCGCCGCTCGGGGGCAGCCCATCGTAGTGGCAGAGGGTCGGGATGGCGATGCCGGCGCGCCGCACCGCCGACAGCAGCGTCTCGCCTTCGTGCGCATCCACCGACCGTCCATTGACCTGGATCTTGATCACGTCGTTGTCCTCAACGAGCGCAGCGCCGTGGCCCTGCGCGTATGCTTCCTAGCCCCTAGCAGGCCGCTGAAGGACGTGGCCTGAAATGCAAGAGGGAAAATGTGGAAACACGCCCTTTCTTCAATCCCCATTTTTCCTTTTGCATTGCAGGCTTCCTTCTTCAGCAACCTGCCAGCCCCTAGCCCCTGGCCCTACGCGGTCACGATCGCGTCGAAGTGGCACATCTCGACGCAGGTCCCGCACGCGATGCAGCGCTCGGGGATGATGTGGTGGGCGTTCTTGAGCACCCCCACGATGGCGTCCGACGAGCAGTTCTTGGCGCAGACCGCGCAGCCCGTGCACTTGGCCGGGTCGATCGAGTAGGTCAGCAGCTCCGTGCACGCCTTGGCCGGGCAGCGCCGGTCGTAGACGTGCTCCTCGTACTCGTCGCGGAACCACCGGAGCGTGCTGAGCACCGGGTTCGGCGCCGTCTGGCCCAGGCCGCAAAGGCTGGTGTCGCGGATGACGCTGGCGAGGTGCTCGAGGTTCATGACGCTGCGGAACCGCTCGAGCGCCTCGATCTCCTGCTCGCCGAGCCGGCTGCGCGTGAGGCTCTGGAGGATCTCGAGCATCCGGCGCGTGCCCTCGCGGCAGGGGATGCACTTGCCGCAGCTCTCGCGCTGGATGAAGTCCATGAAGAACTTGGCGACGTCCACCATGCAGGTGTCCTCGTCCATCACGACGAGGCCGCCCGAGCCCATCATGGCGCCGACCGTCTTCAACGACTCGTAGTCGATCTGGATGTCCAGCTTCGAGGCCGGGATGCAGCCGCCCGACGGGCCGCCGATCTGCACCGCCTTGTAGGCCTTCCCGCGGGGGATCCCGCCGCCGACGTCGTACACGATCTGGCGGAGGGTGGTCCCCATCGCGACCTCGACCAGCCCGGTGTTGGTGATCTTCCCCGAGAGGGCGAAGACCTTGGTTCCCTTGCTGGTGCGCGTGCCGACCGACGAGAACCACTCGTCACCCCGGACGGCGATGTCGGGGACGTTGGCCAGCGTCTCGACGTTGTTGATGACCGTCGGCTTGCCGAAAAGACCGCGCGAGGCGGGGTAGGGCGGCCGCGGGCGCGGCATGCCGCGCCGGCCCTCGATGCTGTGCAGCAGCGCCGTTTCCTCGCCGCAGACGAAGGCCCCGGCCCCCTGCTTCAGCGCGATCTCGAGGCTGAAGCCCGAGTCGAGGATGTTCTGGCCGAGCAGGCCGAAGGCCCGCGCCTGCGCGATCGCCTGCTGGAGCCGCGCGATGGCCAGCGGGTACTCGGCGCGGATGTAGATGTAGGCCTTGCTGGCGCCGATGGCGTAGGCCGAGAGCGCCAGCCCCTCGAGCAGCCGGTACGGATCGCCTTCTATCACGGCCCGGTCCATGAACGCCCCGGGGTCACCTTCGTCGGCGTTGCAGACCATGTACTTCTGGTCGGCCGGCTGGGTGAGGGCAATCTTCCACTTCTTGCCCGTGGGGAAGCCGCCGCCCCCGCGCCCGCGGAGGCCGCTGCGCTCCACCAGGTCGCACAGCTCGCTGGGCGTCAGGCTGCGAAGCGCCTTGGCAAGCCCTGCGTACCCGCCGCGCGCCAGGTACTCCTCGAGGCTGGCCGGGTCGATCAGCCCGCAGTTGGCCAGCACCCAGCGGGTCTGGGGGGCGAAGAACGGGTGCTCGTCCAGGAAGCGGATGCCCTCCACCGCCACGCGGTCCATCGGCACGTTGAACCCGTAGGCCACCGAGGCCAGGATCGCCGCCTTGTGGGCGGTGTCGATTCCGTCCACGTCCAGCGCCGGATCGGCCTCGGCATAGCCGGCTTTCTGCGCCTCCTTGAGCGCCGCCGCGAACGACAGGCGCTGCTGCTCCATGCGCGTCAGGATGTAGTTGCAGGTCCCGTTCAGGATGCCGTAGAGGCTTTCGATCCGGTTGGCCGCCAGCCCTTCGCGAAGGGCCTTGACGATCGGAATGCCGCCGCCGACCGACGCCTCGTACAACAGTTCGGTTCCGTT
>JARKSS010000014.1 GCA_029974175.1 Vicinamibacterales bacterium | reverse complement strand
GTTCGGCGAGAAGAAATTCGGGTCGCGGATCGCCCTCAACGTGCCGGCCTCGGCGCCCCTGCGGGTGTCGCCCGGCGACCGGGTGCGGGCGGGGGAGCCCGTCGTCGCCCGGCTGGCCTGACGCCCATGCAACTCGAGCTGGCGCGCGATCACCGGCCCCGCCCCCCGCACCCGCTGCGGCGGCGAACCGCGCTGCAGCGGCGGCGCTTCCGCCGCGGGGTGTACCTGCTCCCGAGCGTCTTCACGCTCGGCAACATGTTCTGCGGCTACCTCTGCATCGTCTACAGCATCCGCGGCGACTTCGAGACGGCGGCGCCGTTCATCGCCTTCTCGGTCGTGCTCGACATGCTCGACGGCCGGATCGCGCGGCTGACCGGCAGCACCAGCGCCTTCGGCCTCGAGTTCGACTCGCTGGCCGACGTCGTGTCGTTCGGCGTGGCGCCCGCGATCCTGACGGTGTCCTGGGGGCTGACGCCGCTCGGGCGGCTCGGGTGGGCCGCGGGGTTCATCTTCGTCACGGCCGGCACGATCCGGCTCGCGCGCTTCAACATCCAGGCGAGCACCGACAAGCGGTTTTTCGTGGGGATGCCGATCCCGGCGGCGGCGGCGGTACCGGCCTCGACCGTCTACGTGTACCCGGAGGGACTGCACGAGGTCGGCGCCGCGCTGCCCGCGCTGGCGCTGATGATCATCCCGGCGGTCCTGATGGTGAGCACCATCCGCTTCCGCAGCTTCAAGTCGATCGACCTGCGGTGGCGGCGCTCGTCGCGGGTGCTGCTGCCGCTCGCGCTGTTCCTGGTGGCGATCGCCACGCACCCGCGGTGGACGCTGCTGGTCCTGGCCTACTCGTACCTGCTGTCGGCGTTCATCGCGATGGCGGCGGCGCGGATCCGCCGCCGGGCGGCGCCCGCGGGCGAACCTGTCAGCGCGCCTCCTCCCCCCGAGTCCCCACCGGCAGGGTGATCGTCACCCGCGTGCCGACGTTCCGCTCGCTGGCAACCTGGATCGTCCCGCCGTTCAGCTCGACGTTCCGCCGGGCAATCGACAGGCCGAGCCCGGTGCCGACCGCCTTGGTGGAGAAGTAGGGCTCGAAGAGGTGGCCGAGCGCCTCCTCGTCCATCCCTACACCGTTGTCCTCGACGACCAGCTCCACCACCCGCTCACCGACCAGGCCGGCCCGGATGGCCAGGCGGCCGCCGCCCGGCATCGCGTGCAAGGCGTTGTCGATCACGTTGGTGAGGGCACGGCCGACGAGCGTCCGGTCTATCTGCAGCACCGGGAGCGACGGGGGAACATCGACGGCGAACTCGATGCGATCGCTGCCGGCGCGGTACGGCCGCACCACTTCGTCCACCAGGTCGGCCAGGGCCGTCGGGGCCAGGCGCGCCGTGGGCGACGAGGCGAAGCTCGAGAACTCGGACGCAATCTGCCGCAGGAGCCGCACCTGCGACAGGATCGAGTCCACGCAGCCGTCGAGCACCGGGTCGAGCGGCTTGCCCCGGTCGGCATGCACGCGGCGCAGGTGCTCAGCCGAGAGCTGGATTGGGGTGAGCGGGTTCTTGATCTCGTGCGCGACCTGGCGGGCCATCTCGGCCCAGGCCTCGAGGCGGTGTGTCCGCTCGAGCTCGACGCGCTGTCGGCGCAACTCGGCCGACATGGTGTTGAACGCCTCGACCAGGCGCTTCAGCTCGTCGGACGCGCTCGTCGCAATCCGCACGTCGAAGTCGCCGCGCGACAGCCGCTCTGTCGCCCTCGTGAGCCGGCTGACGGGGTCTGCGATCCGCTCGGCAAGCGGGTATCCGAACGCGGCGCCCACCAGGATGAACAACAGCGCGGCCAGCACGATGCGCCGGTTCAGCTCCTCGATCTCGCGCTCGATCTCCTGCTGGCGAAGGGCGAGCGGCACGGTCAGCAGCGCATCGGCACCGACCGCCCGAACCGGGGCACCCGCGACCATGAAACGGAAGTCGCCGGCCTGTTCCTCGGTGATCACCGTGGGCACCCGGTCGAGCAGGATCGCCCGGTAGACGTCGGCGGGCGTGCGCGTCGGCAGCAGGCCAGACGCGAACAGGTCGCGCTCGCTGCTGGCGATGAGCCGTGGGCCGCGGTACAGGTTCACGTCCTGTCCCACCACCCGGCTGAGCGACACGAGCGCGTCGTCGTTGAGCGCGGCCAGCACGTCGGCTTCGCCGCGTACGGCCGAGAGCTCCTCGATCATCTGCCGCGCGATGGCCGTCGTGTTGTGCGCGGCCGCCTCGACGTCGCGGCGCAGCTGCTCGCCGATGTAGACGCGGGTCACCAGGGCGAGGGTGACGACCGGGATGATCGACGCGGCGACGAACGCCAGGAACAGCTTCCGGTAAAAGCTCTCGCGGATCTCGCGCCACAACCCCAGCCCGGAGGTCGCCCGCCGAAGGCCGAGCGTTCGGAACAGCCGGCCGCCGACCAGCAGCACCGCGTAGACCAGGCCGACGAGCGTGCTCAGCTCGGCCAGGTTGATCAGGTGGCCGATCGGCGTGATGAGCGGGTAGCCGAGCGCGTAGATCGCCCGCCGGTCATTCTGGAAATACACCCGGTCGGTGCGGTCCTCCATCTGGATGCGCGCCCAGAAGGGCTCGCGCCCCGAGGCAATCCGCTCGAAGGTGCGATCGTCGAGCGGCCATGCCCGGTCACCCGACAGGTAGATCGCGCTGCGGCTCCATCCGTAGACGACGTACTCGATCTCGCGGCCGGGCGCCGACTCGCGAGGCGCCAGGGCACCGCCGCGGAGCAGCTCGAAGTACGGGTCGTGAGACGACAGGAACGACAGCGTGCTGTCGTCGAGGATCCCGTGGATGACGATGGTGCCGAGAACGCCGTCCTCTCCGCAGATGTTGCGGCCGGCGTGGAGCAGCTGCCGCTCCTGGGCGCCGAACGGGCTGCTCTCGCCGAAGGTGCGCCACTCGCACCCCTCCTCGCGCCAGCGCTGGCGGCTTGCATCCTCGGGGAGGTTGAGGGCGAACCGGCTCACCAGCCATTGCCCGGCGTTGTACAGCTCGACGGCCGACGACACGCGGTGGCGCTCGAGCGCCGTCCCCTGCCAGATCAGGAAGGCGCTGTCGGGCGGGATGGGACTCCCGGGCGGAGGCGCCTCGACCGACACCACCGAGCGCAGGACGTCGTCGCGCTGGTCGATCTCCTGCTGCGCGGTCTGCACGCGCTGCTGCAGGTTCTCCAGCTGGTGCACAACCTCCGGGCCGTACCGCTCCTCGATGACCCGCCGCTTCGCCAGGTCCTCGAAGAAGACGAGCGACGGGTAGAAGAGCAGCGAGGGGAGGAGCAGGGCGAAGAACATCGCCGCCAGGCGGTAGCCCTGCGAGGCGTGGCGAAGGCGGGTGAGGCCACGGGGGGCGTGAAACGCGGCGGCGGCAAACGCTGCCGACGCGAGCAGCGCCGCCGAGCGGGGCAGCCCCGAGGTGCCGCCCCACCAGGCCCACCCCAGCACGGCCGGCACGCCCCACGCGAGCGCGAGAAGCGTTACGGCCCTCGGCTCGGCCCCGATCACCCAGAAGGCCAGCGCGCTGCGCAGGGCAAGCACGGCCGCCCACGCGAACGCCGCGTGGAACAACACCAGGCCCGCCCCGAGCGCCACGCGGCCGACGTTCCATGGGTGGGGCGAGAAGTAAAGGATGTCGGTGCCCGACGAGGCGAAGGTGTCACCGAGGAAGCGCTCGAACAGCACGACGGCGGCCACCAGGGCGAAGCCGGCAACGCCCTGCACGGCCACGAAGCGCGCCGCCGCCGCGCCGCGCGGCAGCGGCACCCGGCGCGAGCGCCGCCCGATGCGCCAGCGTTCCGCTGGACCGGCGATCAGCGTGACCAGGGCGATGGCCAACAGGCCCGTTGCCAGGAAGTCGGCAGAGTGGCGGAACAGGGCGCCAAGCGCGGCCGACTTGTAGATCGCCGGCGAGAACAGCCGCGAGTCCCCCGGCCCGTGGATGAGCCACAGCAGGGCGCGCGCGACCAGCAGCGTCGCCGCGACGGCAAGCGTCGGGACACAGTACTCGCGACGGGTCCGCGCGCGCTGGCGCACGTCGAGCAACGGACCCGCCAGCAGCAGCACGGTCAGCGCCGCCACCAGCCACGCGAGATCCACCACCCCCCGCCGGTGACGGGCGCGCGCCCCTGCCAGGTCCTCGCGTGCCACCGAGGCCTCGACCAAAGGCCGCCCTTGCTCGTCGCGGAGCAGGAAGGTGTGACGCCCCGACGGACGGTCGCGCGATTCCGAGGCGGGCTGCAGCGCGACCGGCGCGATCGAGGTCGGCATGGTGGGCATCGAGCCGGCATGGCCCGGCATGCCGGAGACGGTACTGAGCAGAGCCTCGGCGGCAACCGTTCCCAGGAGCGGCGCACGATCGCCGGGCCCGATCACCGGCGCGGTCGCGACGAGCCGCACGCCGACCGGCCCGCGCAGCACGAAGAGGCTCGGCCCGCCGTTCAGCCGCTCGATAGGCACCTGCGAGGGGCGCCCCGCCCAGGCGAGCGGGCTGCCATCAGTGCCGTAGAGGGTGATGGCGATGGTTCGCGCGTTGTCGGTCGACACCAGCGCATCGGCGCGGCCGAACAGCGGACGCAGGTCGCGCTCGTCGGCCGGGCGCTCGAGCGCCGGTCTCGCGGCGTCGGCGAGGTCGCCCGCGGCGCCGCGCAGGGCCCGCGACACTCGATCGAGCTGCGCGCGGACGTGGCCCTCCACGCGTTGCGCGGTGGCGTGGTCGTCGCGGCCCAGCCGGACACGCTCGGCAGCCCACCCGCCGATGACGACGAGGAGGGTTGCCGCGAGGCCGGCCACGAGGATGGTGCTGAGTGAATGGCGGCGAGGATCGAGGCGCATGCCTGGGCGTCAGCATACGACAAAACGGACACCTGTCGTGCTGAAGGAGCTGAAGGTGCAGGAGGTGCAGGAGGTGCAGGGGGTGCAGTGCCGGGAGTGCCGGCGGTGCGGGTGCGGTGCTGAAGGTGCCGGCGGCCTGAGCCGTGAGTCTTGAGCCGTGCGCCCTGAGCCTTGAGCCGTGAGCCCCGAGCCTTGTATAGTTGGCCTTCGGTCCCCGGCGTCCTCATGACCCATCCCGGCAGGGCTCGCACCGCCCTCAAACGCGGCGCACTCCTGGTCGCCGCCAACTGGCAGGTCGTCGCCATCCAGTCGGTGGCCGACACCACGTTCAAGCTTCTTGCGGTGGTTCCGATCCTCGGCGGCGCCCTGCTGGCCACGCTGCTGCTCGATCGCGACGTCGGCGAGATCCTCGCGGGAAACCTGCGCGACACGCTGTTCCGCGTGGCCGCCACGCTTGCCGCGCACCCGTTCGCCCTCGCCTCGTACCTCGTCGGCTTCCTCACGGTCGTGGCCGGGGGCGTCGTGCTGATGTTCCTGGTCAAGGGGGGCACGGTGTCGGTGCTGGCGCGGGCCGACCGTGTGGCCGGGGCGATCGAGCGCCCGCCGCTGCGGATGGCCACCTTCCGCCGGGGCATGCAGTTCTCGATTGAACGGTTCACCCGCGGGGCGTCGTACCTGTTCCGGCGGTACCTGGGCCTCGGCCTGCTGCTGACCGGCGTCTACACCGTGACGGCGGCGCTCTGCCTGCTGCTCGCCTGGGGGCTCTACCGCCTCGCGGCGGGCGACCGGCCCGTACTGGTCGGGTCGGTGGCGGCGCTCGCCTTCGCGCTTTTCTTCGTGATGACGACCATCGTGAACGTGCTGTACCTCCTGGCGCAGATCGCGGTGGCCGTGCGCGACTGCGGGGTGACCCGCGCGATTGCCGAGGTGCCGCGGTTCATCCGCGGGGTGACGTGGAAGGTGATGCGCGTCTTTCTGGTCACCGTTCTCCTGCTCATCCTCGCCACGCTGCTGTCGCTGGTGGCCGCGTGGGGCTTCTACCTGGTCGCATACGTCCCGCTGGCGGGTATCATCGTACTGCCCCTCCAACTGGGCGCGTGGATGCTGCGCAGCCTGCTCTTCCAGTACCTGGGGCTGACGGCGCTCGGCGCCTACCTGTCCCTGTACCGATCGTTCGCGGGAGATCGGTATGCCGAAGGGCCGTCTCCCGCCGCCCTGTGAGCGCCGCCATGATCGAGTACGAGCGCTTCCTCTCGCAGTCGGCCTTGAAGTCGCAGGGATCGGCCATCCGGAAGATGGGGGTCATGGCGATCCGGCCCGACATGATCTCGTTCGCGCCGGGGTACCCCGACCCGGTAACCTTCGCCTGGGCCGAGTTCCGCGAGATCGCGAACGAGCTGCTGGCCGGCGGTCAGGGCAGCGTCCTGCAGTACGGGCCGACACGCGGGCACAAGCCGTTCATCGAGGCGCTCGTCGAGCTGCTGGCGTCGCGCGGCATCACCGCGACGGCCGACCAGGTGCTCATCACCACCGGCTCGCAGCAGGGGCTCGACCTCGCCGGGCGGGTGCTGCTCGACCCGGGCGACGTGGTGCTGGTGGAGCTGCCCGCCTACACCGGGGCGATCAGCGCCTTCCGCAACACCGAGGCCCGGCTGGCCGGCGTCAGGCAGGCGCCCGACGGGATCGACCTCGACGACCTTCGGGCGGTTGTGGCGCGCGAGCGGGCGGCCGGCCACCGCGTGCGGTTTCTCTACCTGGTGCCCAACTTCCAGAACCCCACCGGGCTCCTCCTGTCGCGCGAGAAGCGGCGGCTACTGCTCGAGTGGGCTGAGCGCGACGACCTGCTCATCGTCGAGGACGATCCGTACGGCGCGCTGTACTTCGAGGACACGGCCACGGGCGAGGACACACGGCCGATCAAGGCCGACGACACGGAGGGGCGCGTCATCTACCTGAGCAGCTTCTCGAAGACGCTCGCACCCGGCTTCCGCGTGGCCTGGATCACGGCGCCCGAGCCGCTCATCGCCAAGCTCGAGGTACTCAAGCAGACCGAGGACCTGCTGACCCCGTCGCTCGACCAGCACATCGTCTACGAGGCCTACCGCCGCGGCATCCTGACCGAGCGGCTGCCGATGCTCAGGAAGTTCTACCAGGACAAGCGGACCACCATGCAGCGCACGCTGCGCGAGGAGCTGGGCGACCTGGTCGCCTGGCCCGAGCCCAAGGGCGGCTTTTTCCTCTGGGTGTCGCTGCCGGTGCGGTTTGCGACCGACGAGATGCTGCCGCGGGCGATCGAGGAGCGCGTGATCTACGTCGCGGGCAGCGCGTTCTTCGTGGACGGCAGCGGGCGCAACACCATGCGGCTGTCGTTCTCGCTCCCGTCGCACGACAGGATCGTCGAAGGCGTCCGCCGCCTTGCCAAAGTGGTGAAAGCGGAGATCGCCGGCCACCCGGCGCCGGTGGAGATCTGAAGGAGACGGAAGACAGCACGCGAGGCGGAGACCGAGAACGACGAACCGGTTCTACGTCTTCCGTTCTCCGTCTTGCGTTTCGAGCGCGAGGTACATCGGCGCCCCCGGGATGGGCTTCGCCTGAAGCACCGGCGGAGCAGGGCCGAGGCGCTCGATCTTCCCCGTGCGCCCGACCACCACCAGGGTCACCTCGCCCGGCCCTGCCGATGCGGGGTGCAACTGGTGGGGCGGCGCCACCGGCTCGGCGCCGGCGGCGATCGTGCCGGCGCGCACTCCGGTGTCGGCCTTGAAGACCGCCAGTTCCGACGAGAGGGAAGGATCCAGCAGCAGCCCGTTCACCAGGAGGGGACCGCCCGTGGGGCGGAAGCCGAGCGGGCGCATCCACCGCTGGTGGCCGTTGCCGCGATCGAGGGCCCGCAGCACGTTGTCGAACGCCACGAAGTAGACGCGATCGCCGTCCACGGCCGGCGTGCCCGTCACCCCTCCGCCGGTCCGCCAGCGCCATTTCCGGTCGCCGTCCTTGGTATCCAGGCAGTAGAGGTGCCTGTCGTCGGCGCCCACGAAGAGCTGGTCGTCGGTCGCGCGAAGGGCGGTGGGCCGGCCGTCGAGACGCCGCTCCCAGATCACCGAGCCGTCGGCGAGCAGCCGGGCGGTGACCCGGCCGTCCTCGAGCGCGAGGTAGACGCGGTCGCCGGTCATCACCGGACGGGCCGCGGGCCGCGCGCCGAGTTCCTGGCGCCAGAGCAGCCGGCCGTCGCGTGCGCCGAGCATCAACGCGTCACCGTCCGCGGTGGCGGCCAGCAGCCATCCGCCGTCCCAACTGAGCGCGGGGGCGAGGTCCTCGCCCGGCTCGAAGATCCACTCCCGCTCGCCGGTGGCAGCACGCCGCGCCTCGACCGCGTCGCCCGCGGCAAGGAACACCAGGTCGTCGCCGGCCGCCACCGCGGCCGCCCGGGCCTCGACCGTCCAGACGACGCTGCCGTGCTCGAGCCCGACGGCAGCAAGCCGGTCGCCGCGAAGCGGCACATAGGCGTGGTGCGCATCGAAGGCGGGCGCGCCGGACGGGGAACCCGGCAGATCGGTGGTCCAGTCGCTCCGCAGGGCGAGCGCGGGAGCGGCCGCCGGAGGCGCGAGTGCGGTCCCCCTTGCCGGAGGTGACGGCGCCGTTCCCGCCACGGCAGGCTGCTGCGTGGCCGCAGAGGCGGGGCGGGCAGGCGAAGGGCTTTGCGCGGCCGCCAGCGTCGCCAGCGACAGCGCAACGAGCGCAGCGAGGCCGGCCCGCGGCGTCGGCATCCGCTTATAATACCTTCCGAACCCCGGCCGCCGCGCCGTCCCGGCAATCACCGCCACGCCACGGTTCCGTTGTCGATGCCAGAATTCATCCACCTCCACCTGCACACCGAGTATTCGCTCCTCGACGGGGCCTGCCGCGTGGACGAGCTGCTCGACCAGGCCGCCCGCCAGAAGGTCCCGGCGCTGGCGGTGACCGAGCACGGGAACATGTTCTCGTCGGTCGTCTTCCACGACAAGGCGCGGAAGAGGGGCATCAAGCCGATCCTCGGCTGCGAGACCTACGTGGCGCGGGACAGCCGCTTTTCGCGGGGCGGCACCATGCAGGAGAGCAACAACCACCTGGTGCTGCTCGCCGAGACCCGCGAGGGCTACGAGAATCTCATCAAGCTCGTCTCGGCCGCCTACCTGGAGGGGTTCTACTACCGGCCGCGCATCGACAAGGAGCTGCTGGCCCAGCACGCCAAGGGCCTCATCGGCTTGAGCAGCTGCCTCAAGGGCGAGATCCCCTGGAGGCTGCGGGGGCAGCAGGAGCGGCTGGCAATCGAGGCGGCCGCAACCTACCGCGACATTCTCGGCCCCGGCAACTTCTTCCTCGAGCTGCAGGACCATGGCATCGAGGACCAGAAGGCGGTGAACGAGGGGCTGCTCCGGGTCGCGTCGGCGCTCGCCCTGCCGCTGGTCTGCACCAACGACGTGCACTACCTCCACCGCGAGGACTCACACCCCCACGACGTGCTGCTCTGCATCGGGACGGGCAAGACGCTCAGCGACGCCGAGCGGATGCGCTATCACGGCAACCAGTTCTATTTGAAGACGCCCGAGGAGATGGCGCAGGTGTTCGGCAGCCTGCCCGAGGCGATGCTCAACACGGTGCGCATCGCCGAGCGCTGCAACGTGGACCTCGGGCCCACCCGCCACCAGCTGCCCAACTTCGAAGTGCCGGAGGGCACCACGCTCGACGGGTACTTCGAACGGATGGTGTGGGAGGGATTCGAGCGCCGGTTGCCGAGGCTCGAGCGGCTGGCAGCCGCGGGGCAGCTGCGCCACACCCTCGAGGAGTACCGGCAGCGCGTCGCGTACGAGATCGCGATGATCCAGCGGATGAAGTACTCGGGGTACTTCCTCATCGTCTGGGACTTCATCCGCTACGCCCGCGAACACGGGATCCCGGTCGGCCCGGGGCGCGGTTCGGCGGCCGGCAGCGTGGTCGCCTACTGCCTGAACATCACCGACGTCGATCCGCTGCACTTCGACCTGATCTTCGAGCGGTTCCTCAACCCCGAGCGGGTGTCGCTCCCCGACATCGACATCGACTTCTGCGAGCGCCGCCGGGGCGAGGTCATCGAATACGTCACCCGCAAGTACGGCCGCGAGAACGTGGCCCAGATCATCACCTTCGGGACGATGAAGGCGCGCGCGGTGGTGCGCGACGTGGGCCGCGTGCTCAGCATGCCCTACGCCGAGGTGGACAAGGTCGCCAAGCTGATCCCGCCGGCCCTCGACATGACGCTCGAGAAGGCGCTGGCCGAGAACCCCGCGCTGAAGCAGCTCGAGGCGACCGACTCCAACGTGCGCGAGCTGCTGCAGGCCGCCAGGCGCCTCGAGGGGATGACGCGGCACGCCTCGGTCCACGCCGCCGGCGTCGTCATCGCCCCCAAGGCGATCACCGAGTTCGCCCCGCTCTACAAGGGGGCCCGCGACGAGATCACGACCCAGTGGAGCATGAAGGAGATCGAGCGGATCGGTCTCCTCAAGATGGACTTCCTGGGCCTCAGCACCCTCACGCTGCTCGACGACGCGGTGAAGGAGATCGAGCGGACGACGGGGAAGCGCATCGACCTGGCCGCGCTGCCGCTCGACGACGCGAAGACCTACGAGCTGTTCTCGAACGGCCTGACGCTCGGGGTGTTCCAGTTCGAAAGCTCGGGCATGCGCGAGATCCTGCGCAAGGCCCGCCCGCAACGCTTCGAGGACCTCATCGCCCTCAACGCGCTCTACCGCCCCGGCCCGCTGCGCGGCGGCATGGTGGACGACTTCATCAACCGCAAGCACGGCCGGGTCGAAGTCACCTACGACCTGCCGCAGCTCGAGCCGGTGCTGCGCGAGACCTACGGCGTCATCGCCTACCAGGAGCAGGTGATGCGCATCGCCAACGAGGTCGCCGGCTTCACGCTCGGCGAAGCGGACCTGCTGCGCAAGGCGATGGGCAAGAAGGACGCGTCGGTCATGCAGGCGCAGCGCCAGAAGTTCATCGACGGCGCGAAGCAGCGGGGCACCAGCGCGAAGAAGGCGGCCGCGCTGTTCGACCTGATGGAGGCGTTCGCCGGCTACGGCTTCAACAAGTCCCACTCCACCACCTACGCGCTGCTGGCCTACCACACCGCGTACCTGAAGGCGAACTACCCGGCGCACTTCATGGCGGCGCTGCTCACGATCGAGTCGCAGAACACCGCGAAGATCACGATGTACCTGGGGGAGTGCCGCGAGCTGG
>JARKSS010000012.1 GCA_029974175.1 Vicinamibacterales bacterium | reverse complement strand
CCTGCTCGTGGTGCCGCTGCTCTGGGTCCTGGGGGCGTACTCGCTGGCGTTCGGGGGCAGCGGGTCGTTCATCGGCAACCTCGAGTACGCCTTCGGTCGCGGGTTCGACGCGGCGTCGTTGGCCGTTCCGAATTCCCCGCTGGTGATGATCTTCCTGGCAACGTTCGCCGCGATCACGCCGGCGCTCATCTCGGGTGCGGTCGCGGACCGGATGAAGTTCGCTGCCTGGGCGGTGTTCGTGCCGCTGTGGCTGCTGCTGGTCTACGTGCCGGTGACCTACTGGGTGTTCGCGCCCAACGGTTGGCTGCTGACGCGCGGCTCGCTCGACTACGCGGGCGGAACGTCCATCCACGTGAACGCAGGTATCGCCGCACTGGCCGTGATCCTGGTGCTCGGGAAGCGCAAGGGATGGCCGGGCGAGGGCGCTCCGCCGCACTCGATGCCGCTGGTCATGCTGGGCACCGGCATCCTGTGGTTCGGCTGGTTCGGCTTCAACGCCGGCTCGGCGCTCGCGGCCGACGGTCGCGGCGTCCAGGCCTTCATCAACACCTTCCTCGCTTCGGCCGCCGCCGGCCTCGCATGGGCGATCGTCGAGAAGGTGCGCGACGGGCACTTCACCAACCTGGGTGTGGCGTCGGGCGTGGTCGCCGGCCTGGTGGCCATCACGCCCGGCTGTGGGTTTGTCACGACGATGTCGGCGGTGGCCATCGGCATGATCGCCGGCGCGGTCTGCTCGTTCGCCGTGTCGATCAAGTTCAAGCTCGGCTTCGACGATGCGCTCGACGTGGTCGGTGTGCACTTCGTCGGCGGGCTCGTGGGGTCGCTCCTCATCGGCTTCTTCGCCGACCCGAAGGGCTTCGGCCTCGACTTCAAGGCCGGGCTCTTCTTCGGCGGCGGTGTCGGGTTGCTCGGCGAGCAACTGCTCGCCAACGGCGTCACGATCGTGTTCTCGTTCATCGTGACCTTCGCGATCGCCAAGGCGCTCGACGCCACGATCGGGCTGCGGGTCAGCCCCGAGGTCGAGAGCGAAGG